>JAEURB010000313.1 GCA_016788435.1 Anaerolineae bacterium
CCTCGATATGCTCCTGCATCGGGCGGTCGCTGCGGCCGTTGACCTGCCACCAGCCGGTGATGCCCTGCGGCACCTCGAAGCGCTTGCGCTGCCACCAGCGGTATTCGGCCGCCAGCGAAACCAGCTCCGGGCGCGGGCCAACCACACTCATCTCGCCTTTCAGCACGTTGAAGAACTGCGGCAGCTCATCGAGGCTCGTCCGGCGCAGGAAGGCCCCCATCCGCGTGATGCGCGGGTCACGCGCCGTCCCCTTGCTGCGGGCGCGCAGTTCATCGTCCGGCAGGGCGTCGGCGCCGTTGACCATCGAGCGAAACTTGTAGATGGTGAACGTGCGCATATGCTCGCCCACCCGCGTTTGCCGGAAGATGACCGGCCCGGGGCTGTCCAGCCGGATAGCGGCGGCCACGATCAGCAGCAGCGGCGAGACGATCAGCAGAATCAGCGCCGAGAAGACGAAATCGAAGCCGCGCTTGAGCAGCCGTTCGCCGGGCGAGAGGGCCGGTTCGCGCAGGCCGAGCAGCGTCACGCCGTGGAAGTCCTCAGGGTTGACCGTGAAGTAGGCGAGGTCGGTGTAATCCAGCACGAGGCGCACGTTGACCGCTTCGGCCTCCAGCGTGTGCAGGATGCGTGTCACCCTGTCCGACGTGTCCTGATCGAACCACTCGACCGCGATCAGCACCTCGTCCACCTGCTGTTCGCGCACGAGAGCCAGCAGCCCGGCCAGCGTCTCATCATCAGCCGGCCGCACGTTCGCCAGTATCAACCCGCTTTCAGCGGCATCGCGCACCGCCCGCGCCGCCTCGTCCGCCGCCTCGCCCTCGCCGAGGATCAGCGCGCGGCGCGGCGTGCTGAACATCCGCCGGTTGCGCCGCTGAATGCTCCACAGCATCAGCCGGAAGCCGACCATCCCCACTGTGCTGAGGAGCAGGATATAGACGACCTGCAAGCGCGAGAAATCGCGGAAGCCGAGGTAGAGAACGCCCATCCACACCAGCACGGCGAAGAACTGGCCGGTGAACAGCCGCCACAGAGCCTGTGTCAGCCGGTCGCCGGGCTGAACAGCATAGACGCCCGCCACGCGGAAGGCCAGCAGCCAGACGATGACCGCCAGCGCCAGGATGAGCGCCGTTGGGATGTAGGTCGAATCGGGTGCTTCCTTGCCCAGCGGGATGCTCAGGCGCAGCAGCGCCGAGAGGACGAACGCCGCCAGCACCACGACCCCGTCGGCAAGCTGGATGACGATTTGGTAGCGCAGGTTGTAGCGCAGCATGATTTAGCGCCGCCCCCGCAGCCCGTAACGGCGCACGGCCAGCCAAAGGAAGCGCGGGTTGTAGACCAGATAGCGTTTGCCAAGCCGCCCCGGTTCCTGCGCCAGCCGGAACAGCCATTCGAGGCCGCTGCGCTGCATCCAGCGCGGGGCCTGCCGCTTAACGCCCGCCAGCATGTCGAAGGCCGCGCCCACGCCAATCAGCAGCGGCGCGGTCAACAGCGGGCGGTGCTGCGCCATCCATAAATCCTGCTTGGGCGAACCAAGACCGACCCAGATGATCTGCGCGTTCAGGCCGTTCAACTGCTCGACGGCGGCGTGATCCGGGGCTGCCCCTATCGGCTGCACAGGCGGAGAGAATGCGCCCGCCACCTGCAAGCCAGGCAGCTTTTCCGTCAGCGCGGCGGCCAGTTGTTCGGCCACGCCCGGCATCCCGCCATAGAAGATATGACGCAGGCCGCTATCCGCCGTCCGTTTCGCCAACTCCATCAACAAGTCCGGGCCATAAACGCGCTCGGCGAACGGCGCGCCTAACCTGCGCTGCAGCCATACAATCGGCATCCCGTCGGCCGCGACCATATCGGCGGCGCGCAGGGCGGCCAGTACATCCGGCCGTTCGCGCCCCATCATCAGGGTATAGACCGGGCAGGTGCACACATAGCGGCGGCCGCCCGCATCATTCGCCCAGGCGATCAGGCGGCTGATGGCCGTATCGAAGCGCTGCCCGTCGGTTGGCACGTCGAGTACGTCCAGCCGAACGGCGCGGGTTGGGGAAGGGGGCGGCGCGGAAGCAGTCATGGCCGCCTATTCTATGTAAACGTGCGCGGAAAGTACAAAGCGGAATCGTTAAGGGGTGGGGAACCGCACTTCCCGGCCCGCAAAGAAACCTCACCCCCGACCCCCTCTCCATGGTGGACCGACTCGAAGCGCCGTGATTCAGGCGGAGAGGGGGAGAAGGGCGGGCGGGGCAGACAGGCGACCGATTGGTTGAACAGGACAACGGGACAGCAGGACAGAATTGAAACAACGGGACAGGACTGAGGGGAAAGCGAACCGGACAACCGGACAAAATAGCGGACAGTGCAACCTCATCCCCCCAAACCTCACCCCCCGGCCCCCTTCTCCGAAAAGCGAGAGGAGGAGAAGGGGGCGCCATGCGCCAACCCTCATCGTAAAGCGGAAGGCCGGGGGATGGGGGAACAGATGGACGCAAAAGCAACCTCACCCCCCGGCCCCCTCTCTACGCAGCGCAGCGGAGTGGCGGGGGGCAAGGGGGGAGCAAGCAGTAAGCGGAGGGGAGGGGGCCAGGCGTGAGTTCTCACGATTGATCCCCGCGTACTTGTCCCCTTCCGCAAGCGCCGCCGCAAGCGGTAAGATTGCCAGCTCACCACACGCTGAACGCCCGACGAGCAGACGGCCGAGGTTCAAAGCCGCTGCATTCAGGACTCGAATGCCACCATTTCTTCGCCGCATGGCTGCTGTGGCCATGTTTGTCCTTTGCCTGGCTGGGCCTGCTGCGGCCCAGGACATCACCCCCACCCCCGATCCTTCGCTTCCACCCCCGGCCGCCACGCCCGAACCGCTGCCCACCCGTGGCCCGCGCCCGCGCTCGTTTGCCGTGGTCAATGATGACCGCGCGGCGCTGCAGTTCTTTTTCGAAGGCGTAACGCCACAGGGCCAAACGCGGCTGGCGCGTGTCGTTGGCGACGATATCCGCTCGGTCAGCGCCGAATGGCTGGGCCGCACGGTGAACTTCTGGCCCGCCGAAGATGGCAGTTTCTACGGGCTGCTGGCGGTGGACGTCGAACAGCCGGTCACCAACACCAATCCGCTGGCGGTCACAGTCACCTACAGCACAGGTGAGCCTTCCACGCTGGACGCGAATGTGCCGATCGTGCGCGGCAGCTTCATCAACCAAATCCTCTCGATACCGCCCGCCAAGGGCTATCTGCTCGACCCGGTGACCGAACGCAGCGAGCTGGCCCTGCTCGAACTGTTCATCGCGCCCAGCACCACCGTGCGCGGCTGGGACGAGGCGGGTTTCAGTTTGCCTATTCCCGCCGCCCTGACCTCACCGTTTGGCGCGATACGCACGTTCAACGGCGCGTATCGCACCCGCCACACCGGCTGGGACATCAGCGTGACGGGTGGCCTGCCGGTCATGGCGATGGCGGGCGGCACCGTCGTGTTTGCCGAAACCCTGCCGATTCGCGGGCAGTACGTGCTGGTTGACCACGGTTACGGCGTATTTTCCGGCTACGCGCACCTGTCCGAAGTGGACGTCGAGGTGGGTCAGCGCATCGCACAGGGCGCAGTCATCGGCACGGTGGGCAGCGGCGGCCGCACATCTGGCCCGCATTTCCATTGGGAAACTGCGGTGGATGGCGTGTGGGTGGACTCGGTTCAGCTGCTCGAACTGTGGATGCCCTGACCGCGCCGCACCGTTTTGTTCGAATCTGATAGCAACTTGTGTGCAACGGCCCGCGGTTTGTGTACCCTTACACCGGATTCAACCGTTGTAAGGAGTGTTACCTATGGCTCCGCACCAGATTGCGGTCACCATACACAAACCCGCCGATCTGTTTATCGACTCTCCCGATGAAAATCCGATGCAGCCGGAGTGGGAAGCCGAGTCAGGGATGGAGCGGATTTTCAACTACCTCAAGACGCGCCGGTTGGCGCGCGGCGTGCAGGTGACGATCCAGTACCCCGATACGCTCGACATTCCGGCCAACGCGATGCAGCGCCTGAAAGAGGCGATTGACCGCTATTCCGACGCGCGCATATCGGAGAACGCACAGGAACGGAAGTTCACCATCCTCACCGGGCTGACTGGCCTTGCCTACGCGCTGGCCGTGTCGGTGCTGCTGTCGGTTCTGCTCACCTGGCTGCTGTCGGTGCTTCCCCTGCCGGAATTGCTGGAAACATCATTGGCCGGGCTGGCCGGGATTGCGGTGTGGGCGATTGTCTGGGGCCCGCTGGCGGCCATCTTCTTCGACTGGCTGCCCAACTGGACGGCGATCCGCGTTTATCGCACGATCAAGCGCGGGGAGTTCGTGCTCAAGCCCATTCATCTCGAAGGGACAGATGCGCTGTTCTGAGCCTCACGGCCGCTGGATGCGTTCGCGCCGCAGGTCGTCCGCCGCGCGCACGAGCAGCTTGTCCAGCAGGTCGAAGACCTCTTTGACGTTGCGGCTGGCCAGGCGCACCCGGCCGCGCGCCGCCTCTTCAACGGCGTCCAGCAGTTCCCACGGGTTCTCGCCTGGCAGCACCACCAGCGCGTTGACCGCCACGCCTGCCAGCACCAGCGGCAGGTAGATGTAAGACTGGTCAGGCTCGCTCTGCCCGGTGAACCAGCCCAGCAGGCGATTGGCGTAGGGTACGCGCTCGTTCTTGTCGCCGAGGCTGGTTTTCACCCGCAGCCTGACTGTGGAGAACCCCTGAATAACCGCGTCGTAGAGGATGGCCTCGAACAACGGCCCAGCCACGAGGTCGCCCAGCGGCCAGTTGACCGCGCCCGGCTCGGCCGCCAGAACCTGGCACAGCGCCTGAAACCAGCGCTGCTCATCCTGGGGCACCGCGCCGCCATCCGCTTCGCTGCCTGCTTCAACGATGTAGGCCATCTGCTTGGCAATCGCCAGCGCCTCGCCCGGGTGCAGCGGCAGGCCACGCGCCGCAAACGTATCGGTCACCGTGTCGAATAACGGCTCAAGGATCGCGGCCGGGGCCAGCGCCGCCGCCAGCCCACGGGCTTCATCCACATGTTCGGCGATGGCGCTGCGCTCGGCCGGATACTGCGCCTTGGTCCACAGGCGCTCGACAACCGGCTGAAGATTGGACGGTGGTGACGGAAGCTGCCGCCCGTTGATGTCGAAGGTGAGCTGCACGGTTTCGCGGGAAGCGCCGACCGGGGCCGGCGCAAACTGAACATCGCGCAGCACCAGCAGCTTGAAGGGCGAGACGCCAACGATGGAGGGCGGCGCGCCACCGGCCAGCGCCCGCACGAACCTGAAATTGCGCGGCCGCTTCGACTGGAGATTGACGCTCAGCGACAGGCCTTCTGAGGGGTGCGTGGGCGTTATTGGGGCAACCGGCAGCCGTATGGCGATCACCTCGCCCGGCTCAAGCTGCAGCGTGGCGCTGCGCTGAGGCGCTTCGAAGGCCATCGGCCTGCCATCCTCATCCTTGCCCGGCAGTTGCAGCGCCAGCCGGATTTCCAGCGGCTGGTCAATCAGGCTTTGCAGGATGATGACCACTTCGAACGGCTGGTTGATGAAGACCTGGCGGGGAAAGAGGCCAACCGCCGCCTGAAACGCCTCGTAACTGATGCGCAGCGGGCTGATTACGCTCAGCACATCGGGATAAAGGGGCTCAAAACGAAGCAGGTTTTGGGTCATGGCAGTACCCTGAATCCATATTTTTGCGCCATGCGATCCAGCAGCAGAACGGTCATTTCGACGAGCGGTTGTTCATCAGGTGCAATGGCCGGTTCGCGCATCTCCAGCGCCGCCGCCAGGCCGTGCAACTGATCGGCGGGGCGTTCCTGCGGCTGAAGCAGCAGGTCGTTGATCAGGATGCCGCCCATGATCAGCGGCAGGTAGGCGCGGCTGAAATCCAGCGGACCGCCGGCGCGCAGCAGGTCGAGCAAGCCGCTGGCGAAGGCGTCGCGCTCACCGGCGCTGCCCACATCTTCGCCGGTCGCGCTCTGCACGAGGTCGAAGCCGTGCTGCGCGGCGTCGTACAGCAGGTCGAGATAGACCGGACCTGCCAGCGCCGCCGGGGCGTGGGTGGCGGCGCGCGGGTCCTGCTCGATCAGGCGCAGCAGACCCCGCAACCAGCGCGGAACCTCCGGCGGATGGTCAAGTTCAAGCGCCCGGCCGAGCAGCGGTGAAACCGCCCAGCGGCCCGCCGCGATGTAGCCGTGATGCGTATCATCCGGCGAGGCGTATTCGAGGATCAGGCTCATCAGCTTGGCGATCAGCACCGCTTCGGCCTCGTGCAGCGGGTAACCGGCCTTCTCGAACGCGGCGTGGGTGGCCCGTGTGAGCGGGGCCAGCGTATTCGCCCGCTTCAACTGCGAAAGCACCTGCCCGCGCAGCAGCGGGGTGTAGAGATGCAGCATCGTGCTGGCCTGGCCGGCGGTGGTCGCGCGCCACAGGCTGAGATACTGAGTCTTGCGCGGCTCCAGCGGGGTGGTGACAGCGCGCGCCGGGCCAATGGTGAAGGTGGTTTCGAGCGTGCGGCCGTGCAGGCGGGCCGATTGATAGTCGAGCGCCTTGAGCGCGCCGAACCACGGTCCGCTGGCCGCCGGCAGATCGTGCGGGTCGAATGCGCCGCCGCCCTGGGCATGGCGCAAGCGGCGCGGCTTGCCAATGGTTTTCATGGCGAAACTGAAGCGGGCGCGATAGTCGCTGGCGGGCGCGGTATCGGGGTGAACGCGCACCGGGAAGATTGCTACGCCGGCCTCGGCGGGCTGGAGCAGCAGGCGTGCGCGCGGCGGTTCGCACACAAAGCGGCCTGGCTGTTTGCGGGCGTCCTGCTCGGGCAGCGCCAGTTCGGCTATCAGTTCAACCGGCGCGTCACTGCTGTTTTGGACGAGCAGCACCAATTCGAAGGTTTGGCCGGCTGCAGGCAGGCGCGGCCGCACGCCAGCGGCCATCTGCACCACATCGAGCGACGCGCGCGCGCCGCCGGTGATCGCCCCCAGCACATCCGGATAGTTGACGTCCGTCATCACTGGCCCGCCACAGTTCAGCACCCATCCCGATTATAGCGTGTTCTGCGTGGCGGCCTGAAGTGCGCCTGGCGAGGGACCAGAATTGAAGCTGCGGCACACCCAACGCAAAGAGGCCGGTCTATGAACCGGCCCCTATCTTGCCATGCTTTCGCGGGGTTATTCGACTTCGACGCGTACCTTAGACGGGCCGGTGGTGCTGGCACGGTCGTCGCCCTCGGCTTCCACCGCTTCCTTCGCCTTCTTCAACGCCTCGTCCACGTTCTTGCCGGCGCGGTTCAGCGCTTCGAGGCCCGCATCGAACAGCAGGCGGTAGCTCTTCACCGTTTCGTGCAGGCTGGCTTTTCCGTGCTGCTTGAAGCCGTCGGGCAGCAGCGCGTCCACAGCCTTCACGGCTTCGCGCACGGCATTGGCCTGATGATTGACGAAGCCCTTGACGACGCTTTCGCATGTCATTTCCGGCTTTTCGGCTTCCGTGCCGGGCGTATATTCCTGGTCGGTCATGATGTTCTGCTCCTTATGGTGTTGCCTGTATCTCACAATACGACCCCGGTGGCCAATTGGTTGCAAGGCCGGGGGTGAGGGCTGGCCCTTCTTCACATTTCGCGCCTCCCCAAGCGGCAACTTGCGCACATTACAAGTCGGGCATTAAATATGTAATGCGGTATTCGGAACGGGGAGAGTACTGCGGCTGCCGGCGCCCTGCCGGTTTGGTTTGAAGGGGTGCAAGATCATGCGAAGGGGAGCTTTATTGCTCGTACTCTTGATTGGGCTGCTGGCGCTGGCGGGAGCTGTGGCCGCCCAGGACATGCCGCCGCCCCCCGGCGAGGTGGTGGTGGATGGGCTGATGCAACCACGCGGAATCAGCTTTGGCCCCGATGGGGAGCTGATCGTCGTCGAGGGCGGGGACGGGGGCGATTTGCTGGTCGCTGAAACGCCCGAAGGTAATCTGATGGCCGGACTGGACTGGTCGGTTTCCAGCGTGGCGGCCGATGGGACGAAGACCCCGCTGCTGCTGCTGCCGAGCATCAACACCGGCGCCGAGGCCCTGAGCGCCTATCGCGTTTACTGGCACGACGACTCGTGGTGGGTGATCATGTCGGGCGGCGCGCCCGACCAGCCGCCGTGGAACCCGCTGTCGGCCACCGTGCTGCAACTCGACCCAACCGGGCGTATCCTCACCGTCATTGATACGTGGGCCTTCGAGGTTGCCAACAACCCGGACGGCACCGAGGAGCTCAACAGCAACCCCGGCGATATCGCCTGGCTGTCGGACGGCACGATGCTGATCACTGACTCGGGCGCAAACGCGCTCCTGTCGTGGACGGCGGCGGACGGCCTGCAACTGGTGCACGCCTGGGGCAACGATGTGCCTTCGTCGGTGGACGTGACCGCCGATGATGACGTCTATGTCAGCTTCCTTGGTGGCCAGATTGCCCCCGGTGCGGGCCGCATCGAGCATTGGTCGGGCGATGAACTGGTCGAGACGTTCGGCGGGCTGACTGGCGTGACCGATATTGACGTCACGGACGACGGCACGATTTACGCCGTCCAACTTTTCCAGGCCGGCGATGATCCCGCTGCGCCCCCCGGCCCCGGCAATATCGTCATGGTGACGGCCGACGGCGCGACCCCGGTCGTCGAGGGGCTTGTCCTGCCGCACTCGATGGCGATTGGCGACGATGGCAGCATCTATGTCACGGTTGGCACGGCGGCCTTCTTCGGGCCGGTACCGGGCCAGGTGCTGAAGATCGGCGGCATGTAGGCATACGCGGCACAGGTTCGTCTGGCAGGGCGGCCCGACGGGGCCGCCCTGCCTGCTTTATACCCTCAATCCAGCCGGAACACATACTCCCCGATCTCGGCTTTGCGCGCGTTGGCATAGCCGGTCTCGCGTGCGACGAGCCGGAAGCCGCATTTCTGCAGCACGCGCTGCGAGCCGAGATTGTCGAAGGCGGTGCGGCCATACAGCGGGCGCTCGGGCAGTTCGGCGAGGAAGAGTCGCAGCGCCTGCGTAGCGACTCCCTTGCCCCAGAACGCGCGGCCCAGCCAGTAACCAACCTGCTTCTGGTCGAACATCTCAAAGAAGACGAGGCTGCCCGCCACCTGATCACCGGCCAGGATGGTGCGGTAGATGATGGTGGGTTCGCGCATCAGCCGCGACCAATGCGCGACGAGCGCCGCTTCGTCGGTGGGGTCAGGCGGCGTGAAGGCGGCCATCCACAGCGCATCGGCATCCTGATGCTGCGCGAAAAAGATGGGCAGGTCGGTGTCTTCGACCGGGCGCAGGATGATGCGCATGGCGTTCTCCCTCGTGCAGGGCCGTTTGTGGTGGCGCGATGGGCCTACTGTACCCTCACCCCCGGCCTCGCTTCAAGCTGGCGATGCATGGGCCACTAATTACGCATAACGGCCCTGCCGCGCACCTCCCCCGCCCTGTATTTCAACGGGTGGGCCGCTACACTAGGCGTCATGACGACCGATTCAGCGGCATCTCACCCGCGCCTGGCGATTGCCTCCGGCATATTCCACCCCGAGCCGGGCGGCCCAGCCACCTACCTGCGCGAACTGCTGCCCGAACTGCAGGCCCGGGGTTGGGAACTCCGCGCCCTCACCTTCAGCGACTATGCCCAGCCGCAGGGTGAACCGTATCCGGTCACGCGCATCATCCGTCAAAGTTACCCGTTGCGAATGGCCCGCTACGCCGCCGCCTCGCGCCCGCTGCTGGCCTGGGCCGATCTCGTTTATGTCCATCTGCTCGGTCTGCCGCTGTTCGGCCGCCGCCGCGCCAAACGGGTCATCAAAATCGTCGGCGACCTGGCATGGGAGCGGGCGGTTCGCCGGGGCTGGATCGCGCCGGACGAGGATATTGACGCCTACCAAACGCGGCGCTACGGGCTGGCGGCCAATGCTGACCGCGCCCGGCTGGCCCGTGAGGCGCGCACCTACGACGCCGTCATCGTTCCGAGCGCCTACCTGAAGCGGATGGTAGTGGGCTGGGGCGTGCCGGAAGAACGGGTGCGTGTCATTTACAACGCCCTGCCGCCGGAACTGCGCGTTCCCGCTATCCCGCAGGCCGAGTCGCGCGCGCAGATCGGTCTGCCGCCCGGCCCGCTGGTGCTGGCGGTCGGGCGGGTGCTGCCGTGGAAAGGCGTGGATCATCTGATTACGGCGCTGGCGGGCGCGCCGGGTGTGCAGCTGGCCGTCGCGGGTGATGGCCCGGCGCTGCCGGCGGCGCAGGCTCAGGCGGCGGCCAGCCCGGCCAGCCAGCGCGTGACGTTCCTTGGCCGCGTCCCGCGTAACCAGATGCCGCTTTATATGCGCGCCGCCGATTATGTGGCGCTCTATTCCGGCTATGAGGGGCTATCGCACACGCTGCTGGAAAGCCTGCGCGTGGGCACACCCGTCATCGCCAGCGACAAGGGTGGCAACCCGGAAGTGGTCGAACACGGCGTCAATGGCCTGCTCGTGCCGTATGTGAATGTGGA
>JAEURB010000391.1 GCA_016788435.1 Anaerolineae bacterium
ATGGTTCAGGCACGAGGCGATGCCGGATTGCCACCCCTCACCCCTTGATCCCCTCTCCCACGCACCGCGCGTAGACACAGCGGTTCGCGGGGAGAGGGGAAAACAGTGCATGCATGGGAAGTGACCAGGGCCAGGTTCGAACGTGTTCCATCCGCGTCCATTAAATACCTACCCCTGCCAGCCCTCCGTCCCTCTCCCAAGTGGTTCAAATCCCGACAGTTACGGGAACGGGGTATGTGGACAGCGTGCAGGCCGTTCCCCCGTCACCCCCTTGTCAGGGGTAGGTTTTTCATGCGGGGTAGAGGCTCTGCCTTCATGCAACCTCACCCCCAGCCCCTCTCCGCACGCGGAGAGGGGAGAATGATCGCGCTGTGAACGCTTCGTCGCCGGAACGAAGAGGGAGTAGGGGTGAGTTTACGGTTCAAACACAAAAGACCTACCCCTGCCAGCCCCTCACCCCGGACTTCGCCCCGCCCCTCTCCCACGCACCGCGCATAGACACAGCGGTTCGTGGGGAGTGGGGTAACCGCGAAGCGCCGCAGGTGCTGCCTCTCTGCCTGCGGAGAGGGGGCACTCATGACAGTCCAGGTTGACGCCTGCGGAGCGGCGCTTGAAGAGATGCCGGTTACGCATCTATAATGACGGTCGCAAGTCGTAATTGAACCCGTCATTATGAGAGGGGCTTTGAGCATGGGTCTCAAGCAGTCGCTGCTCGACCGTATCGAAAGCCGTGATGCGCTGATCGCCGTGGTGGGCCTGGGCTACGTCGGGCTACCGCTGGCGGTCGAATTCGCGGAGGTGGGTTTCCGCGTGGTCGGCCTCGATATCAATTCAGACAGGGTTGATGCGCTGAACCGGGGCGAGAGCTACATCCCCGACATTCCGGAGGAGGCTGTCAGGCGGCTGGTTGCCGACGGCCGCCTGCGGGCGACCACTGATTACGCCGGCCTGCGCCAAGCCGATGCGATCAGTATTTGCGTGCCGACGCCGCTGCGCAAAACACGTGACCCCGATATGTCGTACGTGATTCAGGCGGTCGAATCGGTGGCGGCGATTGCGCACCCGGGCCTGCTGGTGATCCTGGAAAGCACGACCTACCCCGGCACGACGACCGAACTGGTCGCGCCCAAGCTCGAAGCGGAGGGCTATCGTGTTGGCGAAGATGTGTTCGTCGCCTTCTCGCCCGAACGGATTGACCCCGGCAACAAGCAATTCATGGTGCGCAATACGCCCAAGGTGGTGGGCGGTGTCAACCCGGCCAGCACCGAGGTGGCGGCGGCGCTCTACGGCAAGGCGATTGAGCGGGTGGTGCCGGTCTCGGACCCAACGACGGCCGAAATGGTCAAGCTGCTCGAAAACACCTTCCGCGCCGTCAATATCGGCCTCGCGAACGAAATGGCCGTGATGTGCGACAAGCTCGGCATTGATGTGTGGGAAGTCATTCGGGCGGCGTCATCGAAGCCGTTCGGCTTCATGCCGTTCTATCCGGGACCGGGCCTCGGCGGGCATTGCATCCCGATTGACCCGTTGTATCTGAGCTGGCGGCTGAAGGCACTCAATTACAACGCCCGTTTCATCGAACTGGCGAGCGAGATCAATACCTCGATGCCGCTGTATGTGATTGACAAGGTGATTGACGCGCTCAATCACGACCGGAAATCCGTCAACGGCTCGAAGATTCTGGTGCTGGGTGTGGCCTACAAACGCGATATTGACGACGTGCGTGAAAGCCCGGCGCTCGATGTCATTCACCTGCTCGAACAGCGCGGGGCGCACGTGAGCTATCACGACCCGTACGTGCCTTCGGTGCGGCTAGAAGGCGATGCGCGGATGGAAAGCACGCCGTACTCGGCCGAGCTGCTGGCTGGGATGGACTGCGTGGTGATCGTGACCGATCACGGCGTATTCGATTGGCAGCACGTGCTCGATCATAGTAAGCTGGTCGTGGATACTCGCAACGCGACAGCGGGCAAGCAGGGGGCAGCGCGCATCGAATCGCTGTAGCCCCGGCCCGCGCAGAAGGGCTAACTGCCGTGGACATGCCGCAGAATCTGCAGAACCTGCCGCCGGAAGTGCTGGACGTGCTGCGTTTCTTCGGCGCGAGCGGCCAAACATCGGCACACGCTGATGAGATCATCGAACGGGCCGGCCTGAGTGACCGGGGCTTCGGCAAGGCCATTCGCCGCCTCGTCACCAGCACGTATCTGGTGATGGACGGCGATCAGGTTTACCGGCTGTCGGACGCGGGCCGCCGCGCCGTGGCTGGATTGCTGGAATACGACCTGGAAAACCCACGCGAAGCAGGAGAGGCCCCGGCGCTTCCCGGTGAGGCGCGACTGGCCGAACGCCGGTTGGTCGTCGCAATTCCGCGCACACTGGCGGCAGGCGATCCGGCGGCGGTGCAGGTGGGCTTCGAAGGGGCGGAGGACGGGCAGGAGTTATCCGGCCCCGCGCCAGTCGTCGTGCGCTTCAACACCCTCCATGCCGAAGCGGCTTCGCCCGGCGAAATCACGCTGCAGGTCGGCAACCAGCCAGTGCAGCACACCTTCACGCTCACGCCGGGTTCATTCACTCACGCCCGGCTGCGCGTGCAGTTGTTCCAGAGCGACGAATTCGGCTATGAGATCGAGCCGTGCGGCGGCCTGTATGTGGATGTGCCGGTGGCAGCGGTGGCCGATGCGGCGCGTGCCGCCTACGGGATTGACGTGTCCATTCGCGATGTGAGCGGATAGAGCGCGGCCATGCAGCACGTTGGCAAGCTCACGCAACTGGCGGCCGCCGCAGCGACCGTCAGTGAAATTGCGCTCAAAGCCCAAACGCACCGCTTCGGCGCGCCTGGCCCACTGACTCTGTATGCCCATATTGAGGCGGCCGATGTGACGGTTGAACGCCGGGCATTGCCTTATCTCGAAGTCAGCGCCCAGCTTCAGGCCCCCTTCGTATGGCGGGTGGCGTTCGACCAGGACGAAGCCGGCGTGTATGTGGTGGCGCTGCGCCGCGCGCTGGTGGGCGACCTGGGCGGCGGGTCATTCCGGCTAATCGTTCGCCCCGACACGTATCTGCAGCTTCGCCTCGACGGGTGTAAGCTGACCATGCTCGACCTTCACACGACGGTCGAGCTACCGCCGGGCGGTGGCGTGCTGTTGACACCAGCGCAGCCCGCCAGTGGTTGATCGCCCGCCCCTGAACGGCTAGACTGACTTCGACCACATCGCCCGAACATACGAGGAAGAACCTCATGACAACGCCGATTGACGCGCGTGGTTACGCGCATCCCTCCGCCCTGGTTTCGACCGACTGGGTGGCCGCACATCTCAACGACCCGGGCGTACGGATCGTCGAGTCCAACGAAGACCCGCTGCTGTATACGGCTGGGCACATCCTTGGCGCGGTGCAGGTGGACTGGGCGCGCGACCTGAACGATCCGCTGCGCCGCGATTACCTGCAGCGCGGCGAATTCGAGGCGCTCATGTCGCGCAGTGGCATCACGCCCGAAACGCTGGTGGTGTTCTACGGCGACAAGAATAACTGGTGGGCCGCCTACGCCTTATGGGTATTCCTGCTGTTCGGCCACAGCAACGTGAAGATCATGGACGGCGGCCGCGCCAAGTGGGAACTGGAAGCGCGCCCGCTCACCCGCGAAGTGCCGCACTATCCGGCTACGGCATATACGGCTCACGACCGCGACGACCGGACGATCCGCGCCTTTCGCGACCAGGTGCTGACGCATGTGGAAGCGGGCCTGCCGCTGGTGGATGTACGCAGCCCCGGCGAATTCACTGGCGAAAAGCTGCACATGCCGGAATATCCGCAGGAAGGCGCATTGCGCGGCGGCCATATCCCTGGCGCGCAAAGCGTGCCGTGGTCGCGGGCAGTGAATACCGAGGACGGCACGTTCAAGCCGGCCGATGAACTGCGCGCCATTTACGAAGGCGAGAAGGGACTCGCGGCCGAGCAGGACATCATCGCCTACTGCCGCATCGGTGAGCGCAGCAGCCACACCTGGTTCGTGCTGACCTATCTGCTCGGCTACCCGCACGTGCGCAACTACGATGGCTCGTGGACGGAATGGGGCAACCTGGTCGGCGTACCTATCGAGAAGTGAGCGATGACATCCATACCTGAAGGACTGGCCGAACTGCTGGCCGACTTTGCGACGATCAGCGACCGCACCGAGCGCGCCGAACTGCTGATTGAGATGGCTGACCGATTTCCGGAAGTGAAGGTCGCGCCAGCGGTGGCGGTTCCGCCCTACGATGACAGGCATCGCGCGCCCGCCTGCGAGTCCGAGGCCTATGTATGGGCAACAGACCGGCCGGATGAGACGCTGACCTACCGCTTCGATGTGCTCAACCCGCAGGGCCTGTCGGCCAAGGCGCTGGCAGTCATCGCCGGCGAAACGCTGTCTGGCGCGCCGCTGGAACAGGTCGCAGCCGTGCCCGACGATATCGTGTTCCAGTTATTCGGCAGGGAACTGACGATGGGCAAGGGAGCGGGCCTGATGGGCATCCTTTCGCTGGTACGCGCGGAGGCGAAGCGGCGATTGGCAGCGCAAGCCCCGTGAGTGAGGAAAACAGTGTTCTGGTGATTGGGGCGGGCGCGGCCGGTTTGGCTTGCGCCCGCCGCCTTGTGGAGGCAGGTCGCACCGTGCGCGTACTGGAGGCGCGCAACCGCACCGGCGGGCGCATCCAGACCGACACCAGCCTGACCGGATACCCACTCGAACTGGGCGCGGAGTTCATCCACGGCGAGCAGGCGGCCACGCACGGCCTCGTGCGGCAGGCGGGCCTGAGCGTGATAGCGGTGGACAGGCTGCGCGTCGGCCTGCGCTGGGGGGTGCCCGCGCTTCCGCTGGAGGCGCTGACGGCGGAAACGAGAGAGAAGATCGTGCGGCTGCGGGCGGCCTATGCGCGGCTGGAAGCGCGCCCGGAGAATGCGCCCGATCAGTCACTGGCGGACTATCTGATGGCGCAGGGCTTTGACGCGGAGGCGCTGGGGATGGCGGATGTGCTGCTGGCCCAAACCTGCTGCGCGCGCCTCGACTCGCTGAGCTGCGCCGACCTCGCCCGCGAAATGCGCGCTGACCATGCCGGGCCGCTTGAATACCGCATCACCGAGGGCTACGGCGCACTGCTGGATTGGCTGGCGTCCGGCCTGCCGATTTCGGTAGGCGCGGCTGTTCAGCGGTTGACGTGGGGCGCGGCGGGCGTGGTGGCCGAGACGAGCGCGGGCCGGTTCGAGGCGAAGCGCACGGTCATCACACTGCCGGCTGCGGTACTGGCGGCCGGAACGGTCGAGTTTGACCCACCGCTGCTGGCCAGCAAGCGGGACGCACTGCGCGGCTTTCGCACCGAGCCCGCGACCAAACTGCTGTATGTCTTCGCTGAGAGGCGCTGGGACGCAGATTTGACGTTTATGGCGCACGAGGGCAGCGCGGCGCGCTGGTGGACGCCAAACTACAGGCGCAGTGGGCCACCCGTCCTGGCGGCCTATATCACGGCCGACCGCGCCCGGCGAGTGGATGCACTCGACGAGGCGGAGGCCCTGGCATTGGGACTACGCGAGGCGGCCGAGCTGCTGGGAGACGCGACTTTGAGTGAACACGTGAAACTGGCGAAGCGCGTTTCGTGGGCGAGCGACCCGCAGGCACGCGGAGGCTACGCGCACGTGCTGCCGGGCATGGCCGGTGCGCGCCCAGCGCTGGCCGCGCCCGTCGAGGATGTGCTGTTTTTCGCAGGCGAGGCGACCGCCTGGGACAGCAACCCGCAAACGGTGCACGGGGCTATCGAAAGCGGCTGGCGGGCGGCGGAAGAGATCAGAGCGGTGTGCTGAAAAGAGCAACGCGAAGAACGCCAAGGCAGATGCCCTGGCGTTCCTGTCGTCCTCGCATTTAGCGAAGTTTTATTGCTCGGCACTTTCTTACTGCGACCACTCGGTGGGTTTGCGATCCCAGCGGTGCTTGTTGAGTGAAGCCACCAGTTCATCGGGCAGCGGCTTGCCGTCGCTGGTCGCGGCGTTGGCCTCGACGTGGCGCACTTTGCGCATACCAGGAATGACAGTCGCCACGCTTGAATTGGCAAGCACGTAACGCAGCGCCATTTCGGCCATCGTCATGCCGTGCGGAATCAGCGGGCGCAGCGCCTCGGCGCGGTCAACCGACGCATTCAGATTTTCCGGCACGAAATAGGTGTTACGCCAGTCCTCTTCCGGCCATGTGCTGTCTTTAGTCAGCGTTCCGGTGAGTGTGCCTTCGTCGAGCGGCACGCGCGCGATGATGGCGATATCCAGGCTGTCGGTAAGCGGGAACAGGTGGTCTTTCGGGGCCTGATCGAAGATGTTGTAGATGACCTGCACGGCATCAATCTGGCCGGTACGCAGGGTATCCAGCACGTTCTCCGGCTCCCAGCGGTTAACGCTGACGCCGAACGCTGCCACCTTGCCTTCCTTCTTGAGGTCTTCGCACACGCGCTGCCAGCGCTCGTCTTTGGCCCAGGCATCTTCCCAGACATGGAACTGCATCAGGTCCAGCCGGGCGACGCCGAGATTCTTGAGCGTTTGCTCGGTGGAGGTGCGAATATAATCGGCGGGGAACACGTCATCGAGCAGGAAGCCCCGGCGCGTTGGCCAGATGCGATTCTTCGGCGGAATCTTCGAGGCCAGATACAGCCGCTTGTCGGGGAAGGCGCGAACCAGCCGGCCGAGCAGTTCCTCGCTGTGACCCTCACCATAGGCCAGCGCGGTATCGAAGAAGTTGACGCCCAATTCGACCGAGCGCACGAGCGACACCATCGTTTCGGTGTCGTCGGCGCCGGTCCAGCCGGCCAGCCCCCACATGCCATAACCGACTTCGCTGACCTGCCAGCCGAGCCGCCCAAAGGGCCGGTATTCCATTGCCGCCTCCTGCAAATTTGAGATGGGTTGAGCGCGTGAAGTGTAGCGCGAACGGGCACAGCCGCGCGAGGGGAAGTGGACTGAGCCCAGCGGAGCGGCTTACAACTCGCTGCAGTCCCACATAAAGCCGCAACGGTCGCAGCGCACCTTGCAGGCGCGGCGTACTGTTGGCTGGCCACACTGTGGGCATACGCTGGAGAGGGAATAGTTGGGCAGCGGGCCTTCGAACCGGCGGGGACTGCGCGCAGGGGCGGCCGCTGGTTCGGAGCGTGGGGTGGAGGGAGTGGACGAGGCCGGAGAATCTGTCATTCGGACGTCCTCGATACCGGCAAGAAAAAACAGGTATCCACTGTTGAGGATACCTGTTTCGAGAGGCGACGACCAGATTCGAACTGGTGATCAAGCTTTTGCAGAGCTTTGCCTTGCCACTTGGCCACGTCGCCGAATGCCCGGCATTATAGCGGCAGGCACAGGCGGCAACAAGGGCAGGAGAAGACTAGACGCCTCGTCAGCCAAACCCCCTCTCCGCGCACGAAGAGGGGGCATTCTGTAAGGCCTTCACCCTTGGTCCCAACCTCACCCCCGGCCGGTCTCCGCACGCGGAGGGGGGAGAAATGTTACAGGCCGGCGTGCACAACCAGCAGATAATCGCCAACGGAACCGGGGTAGCTGCTCAACAGGAACTGGAACCAGTTCTCATCCGGGTCTTTGCTGAGCGTCACGCCGCTGATATCGAAGCTCAGGTACGAGTCGTACTGCCAGCCGGGCAGCGTGCCGGTATTGATGGTGACCGACGAATTGCTCAGATCCACACCTGGCGTCCAGCACAGAGAGGCGTTCCCGGCGTCATCACAGGAAATCGGCGCGCCCGTGTCATCGGCCAACACGTTGAAGTCGTTATCCACCATGCTGATGAGGGGGTCCACATTGGATTGGCCGCGCGTGATCATATAGACATCGAGTGAAGCGCCCGAATCGATCATGCTTTGGTTGAGCGTGACAAGGAGCGGGTCGCCGGCATTGTCGGCAGCGCTGACGGCCATGCCCTCGAGAATCAGGACAAATTCGCCCGCCTGGTCACCGTAACCGCCCACGACCAGCGAGATGTCCTGGAAGCCGGTATCGGAATGGGGCGTGAAGTTAATCTGCGAGCTGAGGCGAGAGGCTGGGACGACGCCGGTGGTGGGCAAGTCGGCCGCGTAGCGGGTAGCGCCCGAATCGTCATCGTTGCACAGGCCCTCGCCATCTTCGTTCAGGATGGCCATCACAGGGTCGAAGCCGTTGAGGCCTACAGCGGTCGCCGTATACTCGTAGCCGGAGCGCATTTGAATAATCCGGAACTCGACGCCGTTGCTGAAGCTGGAGCCATCATCACACTCCACCGAAAACTGGCCGGGGCCCTGGGCCTGAATGACGGTTGCCCCTGCGATCAGCAGGAGCGCCAGCAGGAAAGTGAGCCGCAAAACCTGTTTCATGTCAGACCTCAATTCTTCTGTGAATACGCTCATTGAATTAGACGCCATTCAGAGACGGAAAGTACCTTAAGGTAAGCTTGATAGAGGGTGAAAATTGCGGATTGGGGTGTGTTAGTGCCTGACGCTGCTCCTGCGGTGACATTCTCTGCTTGCGCGCACGACCCAGAATCGGCACAATCTGGTGCATGAACACTGACGAACCGCGCGACCCACTCGCCACGCCAGAACCGCTGGAACCGGAAGCCACAGTACCGGAACCAGCCGAGGCTGAAGCGCCCGAACCGGCGTCTGAAGCTGTGGAAGTGGCGGCTGCGCCAATCGCCGAGGTGGTCGAGCCCCCCGCCGAGGAGGAGCCGCGCCCTGAGGCCATCGCTCAGGTGGTCGAGGCGGCGATTCCTGCCGAGCAGGTGGACGCCGCGCTGGCCGCAATCGAACCAGCAGGGGCCCCAGCGGAAGAGTCGTACGATTTGCCGCAGGCGCTGTTCGACGCTGGCTTCGACGTGGAGGCGGCGCTTGGCGCGCTCTCGTTCGAGCATGAGGATGACGCCGGGGATGATGGCCCGCCGCCGGCAATTCGGCTGCCGCCCTTCACACCTTCGAACTACCGCCCGCGCCTGACTGCACCGCCGCTGATTCGGGTGCGGCGTGGTCAGCCTGGATCGCTGATACCGGCGCTGACGTTGATCGGCGTGGGGGCTTGGCTGACCGTCGCGCAAGTGACGAACACGGCGATTGATCCGTCGCTGGTGGGCGCGGTGCTGGCAGGCGGGCTGCTGCTGACATTCGTGGCAGTGTGGCTCGGCAGCGGCAGATGGCCGCGCGGGCTGCTGCTGGCCGTACTGGTGGCGCTGATCGGAGCGGGAGGCGGTGCGCTGATCCTTGGCGCGGGACTGGGCAACGCGCTGGCGGCTTACCCGCTGCTGCTATCGGCGTTGGGCGTGGCGATTCTCTTGACGGCGTTTCTGGCGCGCCCTCTCGACCGGCCACTGCTTGGCCCGGCGCTCGTCTTTATCACGGCGGGCATCGTGGGCACACTGGTGCTGAATGGCGCCATTCCGGCCGGGCTGCTGTCCGGAGCGGCGGCCTACTGGTTCGTCCCTGCCATCATCCTGCTGATTCTGGTCGCGCTGCCGCTGTTCGTTCGCCGGCGGGCCTGAGGACGAAAGCGGCGCTCGTGCGCATTGCCATTGATGCCAGCCGTACGACCGTGGCCCGGGTGACGGGCACCGAACGGTACGCGCTGGAGATGATCCGGGCGCTGCTGGCGCTCGATAGCCCGCACACCTTCACGCTCTATTTTCGCGATACGCCGCCGGATGGACTATTCGCCGCTCATCCACATGTCGAGCAGCGCGTCATCCCGTTTCACCGGGCATGGACGCACGTGCGATTTGCGGCGGCGTTGATGGCGGATCGGCCGGATGTAGCGTGGGTTCCAGCGCATACGCTGCCGCTGCTCTTCCCCGGCCGCGCGGCGGTGACGGTTCATGACCTCGGCTACCGCGTGTTTCCTGATGCGCACCCCGCCCTCCAGCGGCGCTATCTGGACTGGAGCACGGGAACCAGCGCCAAACGCGCTACCGTGATATTCGCTGACAGCCAGGCGACCGCCCGCGACCTGACGCACTTCTACGGCACGCCGGAAGCCAAAGTGCGCGTCGTATACCCCGGCGTAGACACTCCGGCGGCGGGAGACAGAGCGGCGGCGCGGGCGCGTTACCAACTACCCGAACGCTATTTTCTGTTTCTGGGTACGCTGCAACCGCGCAAGAACATCGCCCGGCTGGTGGCCGCTTATTCCCGCTGGAAAGCAGCGCACCCGAACGACCCGGCCGGGCTGGTGCTGGCTGGCGCGCAAGGCTGGCTACACGACCCGGCCTGGGTGGAGGGCGTGCAAGGAGTGACGCTGACCGGATACGTGGATGACGCCGACCGGGGGGCGCTCTACGCCGGGGCGCTGGCGCTGGTCTTTCCGTCTTTGTATGAGGGCTTCGGCTTTCCGGCCGTTGAAGCGATGGGCTGTGGCACGCCGGTGCTGGCCAGCGACACGTCCAGCCTGCCGGAACTGGTGGGCGAGGCCGGACTGCTGGTTGACCCGCTGGACGAGGCGGCGATTGCGGCGGGCATGGCGCGGCTGGCCGATGATAAGGCGCTGCGCGCCCGGCTGGCGGCAGAAGGGCCAATTCAGGCGGCGCGCTTCACGTGGGAGGCCGGGGCGCGGGGTATCCTGGCCGGGCTGGAAGCGACGGCCGGCGGGCAGGCCTCATGAGCACCGCACCGCACCGCCTGCTGGTCGTTCAACTGGCCGACATCGGCGACCTCGTACTTTCGACGCCTGCGCTGGCGGCGCTGCGCGAGGCGCACCCCACCCTGCACGTCACGCTGCTGACGACGCCCCATGCCGCGCCGGTGGTGGCGGGCGGCGAACTGGTGGACGAGGTGCTGACCATCTCACGCGGGCTGTTCAATCCCCGGCGGCCTTCGGGCAAGGACGCCCGCGCGCTGGTGAGCCTGCTGCAGCGGCTGCGGGCGGGCCAGTACGACGGCATCCTCTTTCTGCATCACCTGACGACGCGGGCCGGGGCATGGAAGCTGGCACTGATCGCGGGTTCGGCGGGCAGCCCGCGCACGGTAGGCTTGCAGAACGGGCGCGGCTTCTTCCTGCGCGAATCGCTGCCCGATGGCGGCTTCGGCGCACGGCACCAGGCGCAGTATTGGCTTGACCTGGCCGGGTTGCTCGGCGCAGACCCTTCGCCATGCCCGGCGCAGGTCGTCATCAGTGATACGGATCGGGCGTGGGCGGCGGAACGGCTTTGGCCCTCATCCCCTGCCCCCTTCTCCCAGAAGCCCTCACCCCCTGCCCCATCTCCCTCAGGGAGAGGGGAGGAGATCGTCGTGATGCACGCCGGGAGCGGCGGCTACAGCCTGGCCCGGCGCTGGGACGCGGCTGGCTTCGCGGCGGTGGCCGACCGGCTGACGATCGAACGCGGGGCGCGGATCGTGCTGGTGGGCGCGGCAGGCGATGATACGGCGGCGGTTCAGGCGGCCACGCGTTCGCCAGCGCTTGACCTGACCGGGCAGACGACCCTCGGCCAACTGGCGGCGGTGCTGGAACAGGCGGATGTGTTCATCGGGGCAGACAGCGGCGTGATGCACGTGGCAGCGGCGGCTGGCACGCCGGTGGTGGCCATCTTCGGGCCGAGCAACCATCTGGCGTGGGGGCCGTGGACGCCGGGCGGCCGTTCGGCGGTCATCCGCAGCGCGCCGCTGTGCAGCCCGTGCAGCTACGCCGGCCATGAGGTAGGCTTGCGCGAGGGTTGCGCCGCCCGCACCTGCATGAGGATGATCACGGCCGGGCGGGTGACCGAGGCGGCGCTGGCCCTGCTGGACGGCGAAAACCCTGTGCTGCCTGCGCCAGTTGAGCTGGCTGAACGCTGGCCGCGCACAATCCGCATCCTGGGGCGGCCGGTCAGCGCCATTACCTACGCCGAATGGCTGGAGCGGATCGGCGAATGGGTGCGCGAAACGCCGCGCCGCTTGCACCACGTTTGCACACTCAACCCGGAAATGGTGATGATCGCGCGGCAGGACGCCAACTTCCGCTATGTAGTCGAGCGGGCGGATTTGGCCGTACCGGACGGGGTGGGCCTGTTGTGGGCCGCCAAACGGCGCGGTACACCGCTGCCCGAGCGCGTGACTGGCTCGGACGGCGTGCCAATCATCGCGGAACGGGCGGCGAGAGAAGGCTGGCGCGTATTCCTGTTGGGCGCGGGGCCGGGCGTGGCCAAGAAGGCGGCGGATGTGCTGAAGGGGCGGTTCCCCGGTCTGCAAATCGTTGGAACCTACGGCGGCAGCCCTGACCCCGCCGAAGAAGCCGCGATTTCGGAAATCGTGAATGCCAGCGGGGCCGATCTGCTGTTCGTGGCCTTCGGCGCGCCCGAACAGGACAAATGGATCGCCCGCAACGCGCCGCGCCTGAACGTGGCAATGGCGATGGGCGTCGGCGGCTCGCTCGATTTCGTGGCCGGTGTGCTGCCGCGCGCCCCGGTTTGGATGCAGCGCGCCGGCCTCGAATGGCTGTACCGGCTGTACCTGCAACCCTGGCGCATCAAGCGGATGACCCGCCTGCCGCGCTTCGTGCTGGCGGTGTGGATGGAACGGAAACCCTGACATGAACGGAGATCTGGTGGCGCTGATTCATGCCCTGCAAGGCCTGCGCGTGCTGGTGGTGGGGGATGTGATCCTCGATGAGTACCTGATCGGCAGCGCGAGCCGCCTGAGCCGTGAAGCGCCGATACCGGTACTGGAGTTCGAGGAACGCCGCCTGTTCCCCGGTGGCGCGGCCAACCCGGCGGCCAATATCGCCGCGCTGGGCAGCACGGCCGTGCAGTTGGGCGTGATCGGCGCGGATGCCGATGCAACGGCTTTGCGCCAGGTGCTGCAGGCGCGAGGTATTGATACCTCGGCGCTGGTGGTGGACGGCGGACGCCCGACGACAGTGAAAACGCGCGTGATGGCACAAATGGGCCTGCGCTTCCCGCAGCAGGTGGCGCGTATTGACCGCCTTTCGCGCGCGCCGCTGCCACCGGCCGTCGAGCAGCAGGTTCGGCATCATCTGCAAAAGCACACGCCCAGCGTACAAGCGGTGCTGTTCTCGGACTACCACGGCGGCCTGCTTTCCGGCGAACTGGTCGAGGCAGGCCGGCAACTGGCGCGGCAGGCAAAGGCACTGCTGACCGCCGACGCGCAGGGCGAGCTGCAGAAGTATGCCGGATTTGATGTGGTCAAGTGCAACGCGGGCGAAGCGCAGACGTTTCTGGGCCGCACGCTGGCAGGCGATGGGGCATTTGCGGAGGCGGCAGGCCAATTGGCACGCGAACTGCATGTGCAGCGGGCGATGATCATCACGCGCGGGGCAGACGGCGCAACGCTGGCTGTGCCCGGCGCGGGTGAGCATCACTGCCCTGCCCCGCTCACGACCGAGGTATTCGACACAGTTGGCGCGGGGGATACGGCTATCGCGATGGTGACACTGGCGCTCGCCGCTGGTTCAGCGCCGGAGGAAGCCGTCAGGCTGGCCAACATCGCCAGCGGGCTGGTGGTGCGCCGGGTGGGCAATTATGCCCCGACCAGCGACGAACTGGCCGAGGCGGCGCTCGCGCTACCGTGAACTAGCGCCGCAGCAGGCGATAGGCGTTCAGATTGCCGGGATGGCCATCGGCACGATAAGCGTCAACCGGTGTGAGCAAAGCAGCTTCGACCAGCGCATCCAACTCGGCGTCGCTGACGGCGTGGCAGTAGCGCACGGCATGGACGCCCTCGGCCCGCCAGTCGAGGAGCGCATCGCCCGCTTCGAGCGCCATATCCGGCGGCGTAGGCAGAATGTGATCGCGAAAGCGCGGCTGCTCGTCAAAACGCCACGCGCTGAAGGCGAGCACGCCAGCGGGCGCAACACGCGCTGCCAGCGCCCGGACGAGGGCCGCCCGCCGCGCTGCGCCCGGTGTGTGATGCAGCACACCGAACAGGGCCACGAAGTCGAACGAGCCTTCAGGCAACCGTTCAGCATCGATCATGAAGTCGGCTTCGACGAGCGCCCATTCGACGCCAGGCAGCGCGCCAAGCGCGGCGCTGGCCGCCTCCAGCAGCTTTGGGCTGAAGTCCACGCCGGTGAAGTGCAGGGGGACGCCCTCGCGGCTGAGGAAACGCGCCAAGCGGCCGTTGCCGCAACCCGCATCGAGAACGCGCAGGGGACGAACGGAGGGCAGCTGAGGCAGCAATCGCCGCCAGCCCGGCCACGCGCTCTGCCGGGTGCGGTCGAAGCCCTCGCCCGCCGCCTGGTAGAAGGCGCGATTGAGGGCGATCAGGCGCAGCGCCAGCGCTTCATCCATCGCGCAAAAGCCCTCACCCCCTTTGTCCCTCTCCCAAGTGGAGAGGGAAACAGCCCGCTTCGTGGGCTGTGCTCCCCTTCTCCACCTACCGTCTGTAGACACAGCCATTAAGCAGAGGTCGAGGGGATAAGGGCAAATGCTATTTATCCCGCGTCAGCGCGAAGCCGCTCATGAACTGCTTTTGCAGCGCGATGAAGACGATCAGCGGCGGGATGGTGGCGATAACCGCACCGAGCATCATCGGGCCATAGCTGACCGCGATATCGCCGCCAATCAGCGTGCGCAAGCCCACCTGAACGACCTGCTTCTCCGGCCCCTGCATGATCAGCACCGGCCACAGGTACATATTCCACACATACACAAACTGAATGACGGCCAGCGCGCCGATGGTATTCCAACTCATCGGCACCAGCACCTTGTACAGGAACTGAAGGGGCGTCGCGCCGTCAAGCTGCGCCGCTTCCGAGAACTCGGCCGGGATGTTGGCGAAATGCTGGCGGAACAGAAATGCCCCGGTCGCACTGGCGATGAACGGAATGATCAGCGCTTGGTAGGTATTGCCCATGCCGAGCGCGTTGACGAAGCGAAAGAGGGCGATGACCAGGATTTCGGTGGGCATCATCAGGGTGAGCAACACGAAGAAGAACAGAATCCACTTGCCGGGGAAACGGAAGTAGATGAAGGCCAGGCCAGCCAGCAGCGACAGCACGGTTTTGCCAATGGTGACCATCACCGCGACGAACACACTGTTGACCATATAGTTGCCCAGCTTGTTCTGGTTCATCACGATGTTCCAGTTATAGGCCAACGAGTCGCCGGGGGTGAACTGGTAGTTGAAGACCTGCGAGTTGGTTTGCGTGGCAACCAGCATAGCGTAAAACAGCGGCAGGCCGATGATGAAGCAAGCCGCCAGCAGGAACAGATGCGCCCACCAGCGCTTCGGGATGATGCGGGTTTTCTCGCGCGGGAGATCGGCGGTGATAGCGGTTGCGGACTCAATGGTCGTCATGGCATCACGCTCCGTAGGTCACGCGCTTGGCGGTCGTGCGGAACTGCAGCAGCGTGAACCCGATGACCAGGATGAAGAGCACGATGGACTGCGCTGCCGCCTTGCCAAGGTCTCGGTTTGTAAAGCCGACGTCGTAGATGCGGTACATGAGCGTGGTGGTGCTGCCCAGTGGCCCGCCAGAGGTGAGCGTATCAATCGTGCCGAACGTTTCGAACACGGCGTAGGTCGTATTGGTGATGATCAGGAAGAAGGTGATAGGCGAAAGCATCGGGAAGACGACGCTCCAGAAGCGCTTCCAGGCATTCGCGCCATCAATCGCCGCCGCCTCCACCAGGTCGCCCGGCACATTTTGCAGACCGGCGATATAGAACAGGATGTTGAAGCCGAGGCTTTTCCACACGCTGGCAATGATGACGGCCCACGGGGCGTAGGCCGGGTTGTTGAGCCAGGGAATGGCGACCCCGAATACCGCCTGGTAGAAGTGGTTGAAGATGCCCGCCAGCGGATTGAAGATGAGCAGGAAGATGATGCCGGCCACCACCGGTGAAATCGCATACGGCCAGATGAGGAAGGTGCGGTAGATACGCGCTCCCTTGACAGGAAGGTAGGCGACCATGGCGATAGTCAGCGCGATGCCCAGGCTGAAGACGACGATGGCGACCGACATGAGGATCGTGACGCCAACGGCTTGCAGATACTTGGGGTCACCCACCAGCGAGGTGAAGTTGCTGACGCAGACGAAGGCGGTGCGCGGGATGCCAAGCTTGACCAGTTGGGTGGAGAGGCCAAAGGTGTCAATCGCCGGGTAGTAGAGAAACAGCAGAAGGATAACGATGGTCGGAGCGAGAAAGAAGTAGGCCAGCCAGCCATGCTTGAACGCGCCGGGTGTATGTTCAGAGCTGAACAACTGACGGCCAGAAAAGAGTGCGCTGAGCAGCCAGCGCACCAGCAGCACCGCGATCAGCACGCCAAGCACAATCAGGACGATGCCGAAAGAGAAATCGAGCGAACTGCGCTCGGCCTCGAAGGTGCAGAAATTCAGCGGCAGCATAAAGAGCAGGCCGCCCGCCGCCCCGGCCATTGCGCCCGTGAGCGCGGCAACCGTCATAGTGCGCGCCGACTGGCGGAAAATCAGGGCCAGCAGCCCCGCGCCAGCCAGCGCAGACAGGGCGACAACCAGAATCGGGATGATCGGATCCATGCGCGCGCTCCCTTGCACGTGCGGAATGGCTCAGTGATGAAACGAACAGGGGCGACGAGTTGGTCGCCCCTGCCGGGAAATCAGCTTAACCGAGGAACGACCGTGCTACTGGTTGAGCAGGTTGTATTCCTCAATCTGAGCATTGGCCTCGGCGACAAGCCCGGCCATCACATCGGCGGATGCGGTGTCAGAGAGCAGCAGCGTGTCAATCGCCGCCGTGATCTGGCCGCGAATGGCATTGATGGGGCCGACCAAAGCGCCGGCGGTCGCAGGAGTCACGGTGCTGGTATTGAGCTGGTCAAAAGCGACGGTCTGATTCGGGTTTTCCTCGAACCAACCTTCGCTCGTCAGCAGCTCGACCGAGCTGTTGCGCAGCGGAATGTAACCGGTGCGCTTGTGCCAGTCGGCTGCGTTCTCAGTATTCGTGAACCAGGCCAGGAACGTCAGCGCGCCGTCTTCTTCCTCAACGGGCAGGCCGTTCACCAGCCACAGGCTCGCGCCGCCAATCAGATTGCCGGTCCAGCCAACTTCCTGATTGTAGGGCATGAATGACGCCACAACTTCAAATCCGTTGTCCACGCCCATGTTCGTGTAGTAGGTGGTGTCTGAACTGCTGTAGATGGCCATCGCCACTTCCTGCGCGCCAAAGGCCTGGTCAACGGTTGCCCACGAGTCGCCATCGCGGGCGCCACTGTAGTAGAGGTAGCCCTTGTTGTACTGATCTTCCAGGAAGTTGAAGATGGCCAGGCCAGCATCTCCGCCAAACTCGACTTCGGTGGCACGGTCATCACGGCCGTTGCCGTTATTGGCATACAGGCCATCCTGCTGGGCCAGCCACTGCTCGAAGAACCAGCCGTGATTCGGCCACGTCCAGCAGTACTGCGGTGCATTGTCGAGCGCCATGATCGCTGCGCAGGCGGCATCCATGTCCGCCCAGGTGGCCGGCGGGGTGTCAAGGCCGGCGGCATCCAGATACGTCATGTTCGAGAACATGATGGACGACGACGCGTTCCAGGGCATCGAGGAGAACTGGCCGTCGAGCGTGTAATAGGCGGCGACCGACGCGACGATGTCGTCGAGATTGAAGGGGACGCCGTTGACCTCGGTACGGCCGCCCAGGGCTTCTTCAATCGCCTTGTAGTAACCGCTGTCACGGGCGATCTGAGTGGAAACTTCGTTCCACTGCACGATGGCGGGCAGGCTGCCCTGCTCGGCGGCCAGCGCGGTGGACGTGAAGATTTCTTCGTAGTTCGGATAGCCGGTGATAGTGACGTTGTACTGCGGGAACGCCGCATTGAACTCGGCGGCCTTGTCCTGCGCCCAGCCCAAACGGGAGTCATCGGTGAAGGCGATCCACACCGGAATCTCGATCGGGTCCTGCGCGAAGGCGGGGACCACGGCCGTCAGCGCCAGCATCAGCGCGAGAACGACCATCAACAGACTGAAACGACCTTTCATTGTATCCTCCTGAAGTGGTATTTCCTGACACAACAAAGCTAACTTGCTGCCTTTAACAAATATAGCGCCTCGCTTTAAGGCTGCGCAAAGTTCGATGGCCTCTTTCTTGTTATCTTTGTGCAGATCGCATGGCGAATCTGGCCGGGACATTGTGCAATTCGAAGGAGAAAGGCGATTCCCAGCCTCACTCCCGCCCTGGCAGGGGCAGAACTTAGGTGTGGGGTAGAGTTGCTGCCACTGTGTAACCTCACCCCCGTGCCCCTCTCCGCATGCGGAGAGGGGAGAAAGATTGCGCCGTGAATGCCCTTCTCCGCGCGTGGCAGGGGGCGCAACCTTCCAGCACGCGCTGCATTGTCCCCTTCTCCAGATTGGCGCGGCGCAGGGGTGCGCCAGAGGAGATCGTGTGCTGGAATCAGCCGCGCCCGGTGGGGGGAGCACCGGGCGCGGCGAAAATGGGGGTATTCGAGTTATTCGATCAGGCGTTGGCGCCAGTTGTTTCGGGAGTAGCTTCCGGTTGGGCGGGCGGCTGGTTCGGCTGGCCGTAGCCATGCCCACCATTTCCGCCCTGCCCCCACCCGTGCGCGTTACCCTGGCCTATGCCCGGCATACCGAACATCTGGCCCATTTGCAGCGCGACTGGTTGGCCGAGCGTGACCTGAATGTCCTGTGTCACGCCGCCGCGATTGACCGTCAGGGTGATCGTGTCACCTGCTTCGTAGGCCACCAGGCGGTCGCGCAGCGTGCGCTCGGCATCCACCGGCTCACCATTGACCGCGGTGACGACATCATCGGCCTGCACACCGGCCAGCGCGGCGGGGGAATCGGCTTCGACTTCGACGATCAGCGCGCCATCGGTGAGCGCCACGTTACGCGCAGCCGCTACGGCTTCATCGAGCGTAACGAAGCTGACGCCCAGCCAGCCGTTCATGGCCCGATTGCCGTAGCCGGGCATCATGTTCAACATGCCCTCGCGCCCGGGAAGCATCTGGCCGAACGGCATCATGCCCTGATTCGCGCCGCCGAACATCTGCATCATGCCACGGCCCATCACGCCCGCCGCCACGAAGTCAGCCGCCGGCACCGTGACCTCGACGGTCGCGCCATCGCGCACGACTTCAAGCTTCAGATTGGCGTCTGTGCCGAGGCCCGCGACATAGGCCAGAAGTTCCAGCGGGTCATACATCGAGCCGTCAATGCCCGTGATCAAGTCACCTGAGCGCAAACCGGCCGCGTAGAGAGGCGCGTCCTCAGCCAGCCCGACGACGCCCCAAGCCTGATCATCCGCGCCGAAGCGGAGGACGACATCACGCTGCGACGGGAGCGAGAAGGTGGTGCCCGCGCCCGGCATCTGCGCCTGAAGATCGGAGGCCAGACCGAGCGTGGCGTCGAGCGTCAGGGCCTCGCCAGCACGAGTCACGTCCAGCGTAACCGCGTCGCCGGCCGCCAGCGCGCCAATGGCATCTGCCACCGCCTGCGCGCTGTCTACCGCTTCACCGTTGACCGCGGTGATGATATCGCCTTCTGCCAAACCAGCTGCTTCGCCCGGCGAACCACTCAGGACCGCCAACACCACTACGCCGGCCTCGCTATCGGCCACCTGCACGCCGAGAAAACCGCGTTCGGCCTGCGTCTCAGTTGTCTCAGGCGCGGCCGGAGCCTCAGTGGCCTCCTGCGCCGAAACGGCCGCCAGGGCAGAGAGTGACAGGGCGCTGACGAGCGCGCCGGTGATAAATACCCTGCGGAAGGGCAGTGCTGCCGTGTTCATAGATCGCTCCTCAAGGATAGGTGGGCGGCGCGCCAATCAGACTCGCTGAATGCGTGCCGTCATGGTCTTATCCTGCCCGCCAAAGGTAAATGGCCCGTGTGGACGGTGTAAACTGTCTGTAAATTCAGGGGAATAAGAGGGGCAAGGCGTACTTCAAGCCTAGAGTTTCTGCCTTCACTGCAACCTCCCCCCTTGCCCCCTCCACTCCGCTGCGCTGCGTAGAGGGGGGAACACCGTGCGCGTCCAGATGTTCACAATTGGGAAAGCGCAGGGTGGCGTGGGCGAATGTGGTGTTATTAGCAAACCTGTGAAAGAGCGGACAACCGGACAGAATCAAACTAGCGGACTCGGACTGAGGGAAGAAGCTACGGGACAACCGGACAGAAATCGGGACAGTTGGCGCACGACAGGTTCGTTTGGCGGGCGGCCCGGCCGTACGGCAGCCTCCATCGTAGACCAGGTGCGCCCAGTTGGGGAGAAAGTATGGTGGACCGGATGGACGCAAAGTGGGCAGGGGCGAGACGGCAGCCTGATCGCGCAAACCTATCCCTGCGAGCCAACCCCCTCTCCCACGCACCACTCGTAGACACAGTGGCTCGTGGGGAGAGGAAAAAACCGGAGCGCGGCGCAATGCCCTTCTACCCGTTTACGCGGGAGAGGGGTGGGACGAAGTCCGGGGTACAGGGGTTGCAGGGGCGCGGTCTAGCCGTTCCAGCGGGCCGAGCGGGTGGATTGACCGGCTGCGGGGTCGGAGAGCGGAGATTGCGCGCCGGTTGCCAGGTCAGCGAGGGTTAAGCCCGCTGGCGAAACCAGTACCAGGGTCTGGCCGCCGGGGGAAAGGGCGCCAGCCTGCGCCAAGGCGGCGACAGTTCGTGACGCACAGCCACCGGCGCTCAGGCAATTTACGTCCAGTAACCGCGCCTCGCGGTCGGCGAGGTCATTCGGATTAGCGGTGTAGGCGGTGTAAGCGAGTACTGGCCCCTGAGCGTCAAGGCTCGTACCGGGGGCGGCCGAACTGGCCGCCAGCACTGGCGCACAGCCGCCCGCGCTTAAGCAGGAGAGCGGCACGCTGTTGATCGCCTCGCCGTCGAGATAGACAAGGCTGCTATTCACCACGCGCAGGCCACGGGCGCTGGCCGGAAGGACTGGTAAGGCCGCCGCGAATGGGTCACACGGGCCATTACGGAGGCAGGTCATATCCGCCGCACGAACCGACCCTGCCCCATCCTGATAAAGGAGCGTGCTGCTGCCGGGCAACCAGATCAGGGGAGCAGGAGGCATCGCCGAAGCACCGGCCGCCTGGGCCAACGCGCCGTTCGAGGGAGCATAGGCCACGATCTGATTGCCGCCCGCCAGCGCAACCAGCCCGCCGTCATCCGTCCACAGGCCGCCCGCAGCCGAGGGGTCGGCCCCGGCGGCCAGCGTAACCGGCGCGCCGCCTGTGAGCGGCAGAGCGACGGATGAGCCGTAAGCGTCGCGGTAGATCAGGGTGCGGGCATCAGGCGAGAGCGCGCGCCATCCCGTGCGGGAATCGAGAGCGGGCGTGCGCATGGAAAGGCCACTCTGCCCGGCCAGAATATCGGTCGCTGTACCAGAGACTGGATACCATGTCAGCCGGTCGCCACTCGAAACGAGCACGCCGCTGTTATCGGGCGTCCATTCGCCACCGCTGAGATTCGCATTGGGCAGGCGGCCGATTTCGGTTGTACTTTGCGATGAGACTTCGGCGGCGCGCAGGCTAACCTCGCCGCCCTGATCAACCGCGAAGAAGAGGCGGTCGCCGGAGTGCGCCCAATTGAAGCCAAGCGCCGGAGAGAGGATTTCGCCCGGATTGGTC
>JAEURB010000384.1 GCA_016788435.1 Anaerolineae bacterium
CCCTTGTGCTCTCGCGCCAGTCCACTTCCAACCCCTACGTCAAGCTGGCCTATCGCCGGTTCGTCGCCTCCACCAAACCGATCATCCCCCTGCTGGTGGACGGCTTCACCTCGTCCGGCATTTCGGCGGCCTTCGACAACCCGCTCACCTGCGACAGTGCGAAGCCGGATGAAAGCTTCCTCAAACTGATCGAGCGGGTGAAGGAAGCGCGCGCCAAACCGGTTTCGTGAAGACGGATTTCATAACTTCTCCATTCTTTTCCCTACCCTCTTCGAAGTAGAAAGATAGATGGGCAGCGCGCAAGACAGGACGCGGCCAATCCAGTCTTGAGCGTGGATGGTGGGTGACGGGATGATATGGGCGGAACCGAACGTGCGCGAAGCGGTTGATCAGCGCATGGCTGGCCTGATGCTGGCCCTGCTGCAGGCTCCGTCGCAGTTGGGGCCGCTGCTGGAAGCGGCGCTGCCGCCCCTGTGTGCGGGCGCCGGGGCTGGCTTTGGCGCGCTGCTGGCTCTGAGCGACGGCGCCCTGCTGGCGGCGGCCATCTGTGAAGCGGGCCGCGCCCAGCCGGTAGACCCGGCGTTGGTTGAACTCCTGCTCACTCAGGGTATCGCCGGTTACGCGGCTGCCCGCAGCGAACCTGTGCTGCTGCGCGATATCGGCTCCGATCCGCGTTGGGGGCCGCCATCGCTCGATCCGTCGCTCCCCGTCGCAGGGGCCGCGTTTGCCGTGCCGCTGGGCGAGCCCTGCGAGGCGGTGTTGGTGCTGGTCGCGCCCGATTGCGAGGCATTTGACGACGACGCGGGCGCGTGGGCCGTTCAGGCGCTGGACCTGCTGCGCCAGCCGCTCGATGGCGCGCTGACGCTCGAACATGCGCTGGCGGCGCTCAACCGCCTGGACGAACGCGATGCGCTGCGGCGTGATTTGAGCGCGATGGCGCTGCACGATATGCGCAACCCGCTGCAGAATATTCAACTCGCCTTCGAGGCCATCAACCGGCTCAGTGGCCAGGTGGGCAACGACCAGTGGGCTGCGCAGGCTGGCAAGCTGATCCGCATGGGCCAGCACAGTACGGCCCAGTTGGCCAGCCTGTCGAAGACCTTGCTCGATGTGGCACGGCTGGAAGATCAGCAGGTGAACCTGGCCCTGCAGTTGGCACCGGTCGAGCCAGTCGTGATGAGCGCGCTGACCGCGACCGAGGCCCTCCTCGAAGCGTCTGGCTGCCAGGCCGGGGCGGTTCTTGCGCCGGGGCTGCCCGATGTGCCGCACGACCCGGCCCTGATCGAGCGCGTGATCGCTAACCTGATTGACAACGCCATCAAGTACACGCCGCCGGGTGGGGAAATCGAAGTGAGCGCGTCGCCGTTCGCCAACGGGGTCTGCGTGCGGGTGGCCGATAGCGGCCCGGGCATCCCGCCGGAAATGCGCGAGGAGATCTTCGCCAAGTATTTCCAGATCCGCCCGCAAAGCGGTATGCATCTTGACGGGGTAGGGTTGGGCCTGGCCTTCTGCCGGCTGGCTGTTACCGCGCACGGCGGCGAAATCTGGGCGGAAAACGGCCCGGAACGCGGCGCGGTCATCGCCTTCACGCTGCCCGGCCCGCGCGACGACGGTTAAGCCTTCCTGCGAAACATCACGCTTTCCGGCTGCCTTGCCCCGCTTATACTGACAGGGGGCGCAAGGAGCCGCGATGAGCGCAAAAACGAGGCTGTGGGTCATCCTGATTGGGTTGATGGCGCTGGCTGTGGTGGCCCGCCTGCTGCCCGGCCCGCGCACGATTGACGACGCCTTCATCACCTTTCGCTACAGCCGCAACCTGCTCGACGGCCTTGGTTTCGTCTACAACCCCGGCGTGCTGACGCTTGGCACGAGTACGCCGCTGTTCACCCTGCTGATGGCGCTGATCGGTGGCCTCACCGGACTGCGCGATTTTCCGCAGTTTGCTCTGCTCGTCAGCGCAGCGGCCGACGCCGGAACGGTCGCGCTGCTCTTCCTGCTGGCCCGCCGTCTGATTGACAATGACTGGATCGCCGCGCTGCCGTCCGTGCTGTGGGCGCTCTCTCCCGTCAGCGTCACCTTCGCCGTCGGCGGCATGGAAACCAGCGTCACCATCTTCTGGATGATGGCGGCCACGGCCCTGTTCGTGCTGCCCCGGCGGCGTTCGGGCTGGGCCGAGGCGGGAGTGGGCCTCTGCGCCGGGCTGGGCTTCCTCACGCGGGCCGATGCGCTGCTGTGGATCGCGCCGCTGCTGCTCGGCCAACTGGTCACAGCGTGGCGAGACGGCCGCCGCCTGCCCTGGCGCGCCTGGGTTGCGGCGCTGCTCGTCATGGCGCCGTGGGCCGTCTTCAGCACGGCCACTTTCGGGTCGCCAATTCCGAACTCGGTTAACGCCAAGGCCAACGTCTACCTGCTGCCGCCGATGGGCGCGCTGACGACGATGATTCAGGCCTACTCCAACGTCCTGAACACGTTCGACTTGTTCGGAAGTATCGGCTTGATGCTGGCCGGTCTGGTGATGGTTCTGACCTGGGTGTTCGCGCTGCCGGCGGCCTGGCGGTGCAGCCCGCGCCTGCTGCCGCTGTTCGTTTATCCAGCCATCTATTTCGTCGTGTTCGCCGCATCCAACCGGCTGATTTTCCGCTGGTACATGGCCCCGACGCAGCCCGTTCTCCTGCTAGTGGTCTTCGCGGGCGGCTGGGCGGCCTTGGCCCCACTGACGCGTTCGCGGCGCGGGCGCGCGGGGCGCACCGCCGCGCTGGGCGCGTTCGGCGTTGTCTGCGTAGCCTCGATGCTGGCTGGCTGGACGCTGCACCCCGATCACGGCAGCAGCCGCCCCGCGCCGGTGATGGCATGGCACAAAATCGAGCTGCTCTACCAGCAAATGGCGGATTTTCTGGTCAACGAGAAGGGCGTGACAGCGCAAACACGGGTGGCATCAGGGGATATCGGCGCGATTGGCTTCTACACCGGTGCGACGATTGTGGACACCATCGGGCTGGTGACGCCGGAGATGCGGCGCTACTACCCGCTCGACCCGGCGTGGGTGGTGAACGGGCAGAACTACGCCATCCCGCCTGCGCTGATCGCCGATACGATGCCCGATTTCCTGGTGGTGATGGAAGGGCATGTGCGCCAGACGCTCGAACGCGACCCACCCTTCCAGCGCGATTACGAACTGATTCTGGAGTTTCCGACTGACTACTACGGCACAGGGATGCGACTCTACCAACGGCGGGCTAGCGCCGCGCTACCTCCCATGCCAGGTGGTTGATTTCGGGGAAGATCAGCTTTTCCATCGCCAACCGCACCGCATTCGGGCTGCCCGGCATCGAGACGACCACGCACCCGCGATAGACGCCGGCCGTCGCCCGGCTGAGCATGGCCGCCGCGCCAACTTCCTGAAAGCTGAGCATACGGAATAATTCGCCGAAACCGGGCAGCGTCTTTTCGAGCATCCGCGACAGCACATCGAAAGTCGTGTCACGCGGGCTGATGCCGGTGCCGCCGTTGAACAGGATCAGGCGCACGCGGGGCAGGGCGGCCAGTTCGTCGAGCGCCGCCGCCACCTGATCTGGCTCGTCTTTGATCAGCCGGTAGGCGGCCGCCACATGGCCCAGTTCGGCCAGCCGCGCTTCAAGATACTGGCGGTTGACGTCGGTTTCCGGCGTGCGCGTATCGCTGACCGTGACGACAGCGGCCGAAACCGGCCCGTGCCCGGCTTTCGCGCGGTGTTCTTCAGCGCCCATCAGCTTCCCTTCACCCTTCGCCGGTGTCCTTCGCGCCATTGGTGCGGCGGCCGCGCGAGGCTTCTGCCTCTTGATCGTCATCTTCGCTGGGTGGCGGCAGCACCGTCACGCGGACTTTGCGGATACGGCGGTTGGCGACCGATTCGACGACCATGTGCAGCCGGTGATCCGGGTCTTCCACAATCTCGCCCACCTGTGGCACGCGGCCCAGCAGGCTGTAGATATGCCCGCCGATGGAATCGTTCTCCTCATCCGGCACATCCACGCCGAACTCGTCGTTGAAGTCGCCCAGGTTCATCGCGCCGTCCACGACGTACTCGTTGTCGGACAGCTTGATGAAATCGGCCTCTTCGTGAATGTCGAACTCGTCACGAATATCGCCGACGATCTCTTCGAGCAGGTCTTCAATCGTCACCAGCCCGGCTGTGCCGCCATACTCATCCACCACAATGGCGATGTGGATTTTGCGCTGCTGAAGCTCTTTGAACAGCACGTCGGCGCGCTTGGTTTCCGGCACGAAAAAGGCGGGGCGCAGCAGCGCGGCGATAGCCGGCGGCGCTTCGCCGCGCTGCCAAACCGCCAGCAGGTCCTTGGCGTACAGGATGCCGCGCACGTCATCGAGGTCGCCCTCGTAAACCGGCGCGCGCGAATGGCCGCTTTCGATGAACGTTTTTAGCGCGTTCTGAACGGTGCATTCCAGCGGCAGGGCCACCACATCCGGGCGCGGGATCATCACCTCGCGCACCAGCGTTTCGCCGAACTGGAGCACCGAATAGATCATCTCTTTTTCTTCGCTCTCGATAGCGCCGCCGCGCTGCCCGGAAGCGACCAGCGCGATGATCTCCTCCTCGGTGACGGCCTTGGCGATACTTTCCGCGCCCGCCAGCCGCGCCGCGCCGTTGGCCACGCGGGTGGTGAGGCTTACGAACGGGCTCATGATCGCCATCACCGTCCCGGCCAGCAGGCTGACCATCGGCGCGTGCTGGTCGGCATGGGCCAGGCCGTAAGCGTGAGGGATGGTCGAGGACAGCCAGAGGACGATCAACGTGCCGGCGGCCAGCAGAATCACGAACAGCAGGAAGGGCGCGAGGCTGCCGTCATTGACGCTGAAGGCGTTGAACAGCGGCAGGCCAAGCGCGAAGATCAGCGAGGCCGTCATCCCAACGCGGCAGTACCACTGCACCACGTTCATAGTGGAGGAGAAGCGCGTGAAATTGTCGGAGAGCAGCAGGATGCGCCGCGCGACCGGGTCGCCCGCTTCGCCGCGCTCGGCCAGTGGGGTGCGCCGCACGTTGGAGACGACCGCCAGCGCGTAGGCGGTCCAGCCGTGCAGCAGCAGGCAAAGCACAAACAGCCCCAGCAGCACTAAGTGATTCTGGTCAGGCAACGATGCTCCTCATCCTATGGCGTTTGGTGGAGCTTGGGCACAAAAAGAACCGGTCTCGCTGCGCGGAGGACTCTCCGCTGCGCGTTTCCGGCTCGGGTATTCCAGTCTGACCCCCAGGATGGGGGAGGTTGGTCTGGATTTTCTGTGTTCACCGACTCGACGCACGCCGCGATATGACTGCGCCGATTCTATCACACGCCAGAATTGCGCTGCAAGCGGGGGACGGGGCGGGACAGGGTGGACGCATCAAATCAATCACGCAGGCACAAAGGCACGAACGTCACCAGGAGGGAATGCAGTGCCTTCGTGTTTTCTCTTTATTCGTCCAGCACGACGAGGTTGGCGAAGCTGGCCGACAGCAGTTTGATGCCGGCCTGCTCGAAGCGCACCTGCACCTCTTCATCGCCCGATATGACCTTACTCGACTGCACCGTGCCTTTGCCGAACTTGGTGTGATAGACCCGCATCCCCGGCTGATACTTCGTCGGCGGGCCGGCCGGCGCGGGGCGCGAACCACCACTCGCTTTGCCCCCGGGCGGGAAGGCGATGATCTTGGGCGAAGCGAACGCGCCGCTCACGGATGATGGGCGCTCCTCGCGCTCCCAGGTCGTTTCGTACTTGTAGCCCGAGCGCTGCTGCGCCCCGCGCAGGCGCGGTGAAAGGCCGGTCGTCAGTTCGGGCGGGATGTCGTCGAAAAAGCGCGAGGGCGTCGAAAGCGTGCTGTCGCCATACAGTACCCGGCGGAAGGCATAGGTCAAATACAGCTCGTCTTGGGCGCGGGTCAGGCCGACGTAGAGCAGGCGGCGTTCCTCAGCCATTTCTTCCGGTTCGCTGAATGTACGCGAGTGCGGCAGCAGGCCATCTTCGACGCCGGTGATGAACACGACCGGGAACTCCAGCCCCTTGGCCGAATGGAGCGTGAGCAGCGTCACGGCATCCACCGACGAGTCAAGCTGGTCAATTTCGGCCACCAGCGAGGCATCGGCCAGAAATTCGTCGAGCGCCAGGTCCTTCTTCTCGGCGATCACGCCGCGCAGAGCCTGCACATTCTCCTGGCGTTCCGTCACCTGCTCGGCGGTGTCGCTGATCTCGTTCAGGTAGATATGGTAGCCCGTGCGCGCGGTCAGTTCATCGAAGGCGGCCAGCAGGTTCTGGGCGGCCATAAAGCGCAGGTCACGCAAGAGCTGCGAAAAATCTACCAGCCCCTTGGCGGCCCGGCCGACCACTGGCAGCGCCACCCCGTCGGCGGCGGCTTCCAGCGCCTCGGCCAGCGTCAGGTTTTTGTTCTGCGCCCAATCGAGGAAATTGGCGACCGATTTCTCGCCGATGCCGCGCCCCGGCACATTGACCACGCGCTCGAAGACCTCGCGGTCGTTCGGGTTGTTGATTAGCTTGAGGTAGGCGATCAAATCCTTCACTTCGCGCCGGCGGTAGAAACCGACGCCGCCCACCAGCCGGTAGGGCATGCCAGCCCGCACGAAGGCCTCTTCCAGCGCCCGCGACTGGGCGTTGGTGCGGTACATGACGGCGAAATCGGCGTAGCCATCCTTGCGCTGGCGGCGCAGTTCCTCGATGCGGCGGGCGATCCATTCGCCCTCTTCCTGTTCGCTGTAGGCCTCCTGCACCGTCACCAGCGCGCCGCCCGAACGGTCGGTGAAGAGCGCCTTGGGCGTGCGGTGCTTGTTCTTGTCAATGATGGCGCGGGCGGTATCCAGCACAACCTGCGTCGAGCGGTAGTTCTGTTCAAGCAGGATAACCTTCGCCGCCGGATAATCCTTGCGGAACTGCATCACGTTGCGGTAGTCGGCGCCGCGAAAGGCGTAGATACCCTGATCCTCATCGCCGACCACGAACACATTTTCCTGCGGCCGGCCAAGGATGCGCACGAGCTGATACTGCGCCTGATTGGTGTCCTGGAACTCATCCACCAGCACATACTCGTAACGCTGCTGATACTTCTCGCGCACGTCGTCGTGGTCACGCAGCAGCAGCGCCGTGTTCATCAGCAGGTCGTCGAAATCCATCGCGTTGTTCTCGACCAGCCGCTTCTGGTATTGCACGTAGGCGCGGCGAACGATCTCGCCGAAGTAGTCCGCGCTGCGAAACTCGTCCGGCGTGATCAGCTCGTTCTTGGCGGCCGAGATGGCGTTGAGCACGCGGCCCGGTTGCACGCGCTTGGTATCCACGTTCAGTTCCGACAGCACACCTTTAACCACCCGCTGCTGGTCGTCGGTGTCGTAGATCGAGTAATTCTGGCCGTAGGGCAGTACGCCCGCCCCGGCTTCGACGCGCAGCAGCCGGGCGCAGATGCTGTGGAAGGTGCCGATTTGCAGGCCCGCCAGCCGCCCGCCGAGCAACTGCTCGACGCGGCCGCGCATTTCTGCCGCCGCCTTGTTGGTGAAGGTGACTGACAGCAGGTGGTGGGCAGGCACGCCGGTTTCGCGCACCAGCCAGGCGATGCGATGGGTGAGGACGCGCGTCTTGCCGCTGCCCGGCCCGGCCAGCACCAGCACCGGCCCTTCGACCGCCGTCACCGCTTCGGCCTGCTGCGGGTTCAGCCCCGCCAGCAAATCTTCCACCATTGCCCCGCTCCAGTTCCCTGTCAGAACGGGCGTATTCTAGCACGGATGGTCGAATCGGGCGGGTGGGGCGAGTCAATGAACAGGCCCCCGGAAGCGGAGGCCCGTGCCTTCAAGTCATCGTTGGACTACGAGGCGGCTAGACAGCCGCTTCCGCGCCGCGCTTCAGGTTGTGCAGCACGCGCGTCAGGTCGCGCATCCGCCGCTTGTAATCGGCTTCTGTGCGCACATCGGCGTACTGCGTATTGCTGAGCAGAATCGGCAGGGCCGTCCGTTCATCGCCACGCACCAGCAGAGGGATGATCTGCTTGCGGTGAATCTTGGCGGTTGAAAGTTCTTTTTCGACCCATTCCGATTTCCGCGAATCGGGGCTGAGGAGCACGATGATGCACATCGCCGAGCCGATCGCGTCTTCGATGCCGTGCATCCAGGACGGTGTGCCGGGCTTCAGGTTCTCGTCCGTCCAAACCGCGAAGCCCTCGGCGCGCAGGTCGGCGCGAACGCGGCGCATCAAGCGGGCGTCCCGGCGGCTGTAGCTGAGGAAGATGTCGCAAATGCTGGTTGGTGATGGATTCTGCCCGGCGGGCGCGGTGTCATCTTCCAGCGAATCGTCCACGTCCAGCACAGAGGACTGATCGAGATGAACGACGAGGTTCACATCGTGGCTGTTCTGAATCGTTTCGATGTGCTGGCTGACCGTTACCGGCTGTGCGGCGCGGTTGCGGGCAAAGGCCGTCAGCCAGGCCGGGCGCAGGCTTCGTTTGGCGGGCGGGGCAGACGCGGGCGCACTGGCCTGCGGGATAGCCGCCTGCGCTTCGTCCGCTTTCGACTGGTCGAGCGCTGTTTTCAGGGTTGCGGCCTGGCGGCGCATGTCACTCCATGCGGCGGTGCTGCGCGGCGACCGGCTGAACTGGCGCAGGCTGTGATTGAGCAGTACCCACTCGGTATCGGTCACTACCCCATCGGCCAGCGGTTCACCCACCAGATTGGCGGCAAGCTGGCCCATCAGGGCCTCAAACGGCTCGCGCACCCGGGCGTCAGCGGATTGAACCGATGCTTCGCGCAGCAGCGTAATCATCTGATCAGCAGTGTCCATCGCTTCAAACTCCCCCATCCTGCCCGGTCGAACCGGCCCACAGCGGCCATTCTTCTTCCCGCAGCGCGCTTCACTCCCCAGCGCCGCGCTGCGCTGTTCACCTCATCGGTCACACTTCCAGGCCAGCGGCGCAAAGCGCTGGCTGTATTCGTCGAGCAAATCGGCTTGGGCGACTGGAAAAACCAGATGCATCGTCAGAATCCGGGTGGGCGTCACCGGCTGAATCCAGTAGCGCATGACGTACTGCTGGCCGCCCATATCCAGTTGAAACTCGTAAAGCGCCACGCCGTCGAAGCTGCAGCGGGTGGTTCGCTGCCAGTCGTCGTAGTCCTTGAAGCTGACGTTGAACCATTCGTTGTCGAAGAAGGCGGACAGATTCTCAGGCTCGTAGCCGCCCGTAAAGTGCAGATATTCGGCGTGGCCGAGCGCCCCGTAGGTCGTCGAAACCCAGGTGGCGGTCGTGCGGTCGTCGCGCTCACTGGCGCTGGCCTGCCACACCATCGGCTCGAAGACCGGGTCGCCAAAGCCGAGCGCGATATAGATTTCGCGCGGTGCTTGGGGCGTACCCGGCGCAGGCGTCTGCGCGGCCAGTGGCGCGGCAGCCAGCAGCAGGGTGAAGCCCAACAGGAGACCAGCGCAGAGCGTTCTCATAAACCAGATCATAACCCCAGTCGCTTCGCGTACAAACCTTATTATAACGAAACGGGAAGTGCAGAGCAAAAAGAATTCGATTCAAGGGGGCCGCGGCGCGGCCATCTTATGTGCCGGAAGGCCGCAACCCGGCTATACTGGAGGTTATGATTACGCTTGATTCGACCTCGTCTTCCGTGCCCGTTTTCACGCTGCCAGCGCCGAATGCACTCCAGCGCGCCCTGTACCGCCTGCCGCTGCTAGGCTACCGCCTGGGGCTTGGCGGGTTGATGGAGCGCTTTCGCATCGGCGTGTTGACCACACGCGGCCGTTCGAGCGGATTGCCGCGTTACGTGGCGCTCGAATACCGCCAGCACGGCAGCAAGGTCTACATCATCTCTGGCTGGGGCGAGCACGTGAACTGGGTGCGCAATATCGAGCGCGACCCGCGCGTGACGCTGCTGCGCGGCGCGCGCGTTCAGGGCGGCCAGGCGTTCATCGTCCGTGACAGCAGCGAGGTTTTTCGCGCGCTGACCCTCTTTTACCGCACCAACCCCGCCTACTATGAGCGCCTGTTCAAGCTGGCCGGCCAGCGGGACAAGCTGGATGCGCTGACGCTGCCGCAGATCGCCGGCCGCGTGCTGGTGGTGCGCATCAACCCGGAGGCAGGCGAACCGGCTTTACCGTCCGCGCCGGTGGATACGCGCGGGCCGGGCCTGCTGATCGCCGGGCTGCTGCTGGCGCTGACTGTGCTGACGCTGATCGTCCTCGCGTTCAGGGTGAGCCGCCGCTGAAGCCGCTGATCAGATGACGCCGGTTGCTGCACTGAGGAACGGGCTGGGCAGGCTGGGAAGCGGCCTGCGTGAACGCCTGAGGGCAGCGGCGCGCATCCATGCCCCGGTCGTGCTGCTGGTGGGGGCAGGCCAGGATGAGTGCCTGATGGCGCTGGCTGCCGCCGCGCGGCCGAGCGCCGAACGGCTGCACCTGCGCGAGTTGTTCCGCGATGGGCGGCGTTACTACCTGTCGCCCACCGCCGAAGGTTTCCGCCTCTACTCCGATGCCAGGCGCTGGGGCAGCGGCGCGGGCCGTACCAGCCCTGCCGCCGTGCTGGTTGGCGAACTGGCCGCGATGGGCAGCACTAAAGCACCGGTCACACTTCTGCGCTTGCAGGCCCACATGCGGCCCGCCTGCGTCCTGTCCGCGCTGGCCTTTCCGGCGTTCGTCGCGCTGCTGGTGGTGGCCTCGCCGGTCGAGAACCCGTGGAAACCGCTGCTGGCGGGCGCGATTATCGTGTTTTCCCTGCTCACACAGCGCTTCGAAACCGCCTATCAGGCGCATGTGCTGGTTGAATTTGCGCGCAAGGCGCTGGATGGGCTGCCGCGCGTGGATGCGCTGCAACTGGATGGCGGGCGCGGGCCGGTGGTGGATGGCAGCGCCGGCTTCGCGCAGGCGTGGGACCGCTTCTACGCCGAGCAGACGGGGCAGGAGCCGGGCGCGTAAAAGCCGATCATGCTACGCTTGCCTGGGTGAGTGGTTCCGGCTCAAGGAGCGCAGCAATGAAGAGGCGGTTGGTTTTCTTCACAGTGTGGATCGCAGTATTGTTGGCGGCCCTGCCTGTATGGGCGCAGGCAGAGCCGCTGCTTATACCCACGATCTTTGGCAATCCCCGTATCGAGTTCTCGCCGGATGGCGGCCGGATGGCGGTTTTTGAGGATGCGAACTACGCGTGGGCGATGGAGATTACGCCAACGGAGGACGCCAGGACGGTCATGCTCTATGACCCGGCAACTGGTGATCATCTGACCTCTTTGGCGGGCGCGAGTGACTTCCTCGCGTCGCTGGTGTTCACCCCCGACGGCACGCAGGTCATTGGGCTGGCCGCAAACGGTGAAGTGCTGACCTGGGACACCGCCAGCGGTGAACTGGTCAACACGGCCCGCACGCCGCTGCTGAACCCGCGGGCTCCACTTTTCTGGCACACGCAGACGGGAGAGCTGGTCGTGGCTATTCCCAGCCAGAGCCATACCAGTTACGTGACTCTCGACCCCACGACTGGCGCGCTGACGTTTCTCACCCACAACCTGCCGATTACGACTTACACCAGTTGGATGGATTCGCAGGAGGAACGCGGGCCGCGTGCCTATAACGACCTGATCGTCGTGCCTTCACCCCATTCCGAGGCGCTGGCTGGCCTTCCGCTGGCGGGCGACGAGGTATGGACGGCCAATCCGCAGGGTCAGGTGGCGCTGCTCTCGCTCGGCACGGGCGAGGCACAAATCCTGCGCGAAGGTGACGAGTATCCGATGTTCAACGTGAACGATATCGTGGCCACACCGTCTGGCCTGGTGGCGTATACGGTGGGCAACGAAGACACGCTTTATCTCTTCGACCTGGTCAGCGGCGAGGAAACCGAAGTCGCGGTCGAGCACCGGTCGGCGCTGCTGTCGCCAGACGGCCGGCAAATCGCGCAGTACAACGCCGACGAAACGGGCCTGCTGCTTTCGGCTGTGGACGGCAGCAAAACCAGCGCGCTGGCCTTTCCGGAAGGGCTTTCGGCGGGGCCGCGTGCCTTCCTGCGCGTGCGCTTCAGCCCAGACGGCGCGCGGCTGGCAGCAACCGGGTTGAAGGATGCGAATGATCAGAGCGTAATCGCCGTGTTTGGTTCATAGGGCTGGCGCGGTTCGCTTACCCCAACTCGCGCTCGATATCCAGCAGCGGCTTGTGAGGGATGCCCTTGGGCGCTTTCAGTTTGTGCCTGAGGACGCGGCGGTTGAGGGCGGCGGCCTGCGCGTCGAGCGCGGCGCGCAGGGCTGCGCGCTCGGTGGGCGGGGCGTTCCGCAGTTTGGGGCGCGCCCGCCCGATCTGTACCAGCAGCGCGGCGCGGTCGTGGTCAATACCGCTGCCTTCCGCTATCCAATCGGGCGCGAGGCCGTTTTCACGCAGGAGTTTATGGGCCAGCCGCAGGTGCGCGGGTGTATGCGGGTCATCGTCCAGCTTCAGCGGCTGCGACTGGCCGGGCAGATCATCGAACTCCCCGCGCTCGATGGCGGCGCGGATGATCTCATCCATCAAATCGGGCATCCGGACATGCTCACGGCACCGTGAATGTGCTTTGGGCGCGGCCCTGATTGTCGAACAGCGTGATGACCTCGCCGCGCGTGAAGGCGGACTGCTGGCGATCCCAGAACAGCGCGATGGCCGTATCTTCGCCCACGCGGGTGAAGAGAGTGACCGAACCGCCGCCGAACAAGCGCCGTTCGGCCGGGAAGAGATATTCGTTGCCATCGGCATCGCGCAGCTTCCAGCCGGAGAGATCCACCACGGCCGTATCGTTGTTGCGGATTTCGACCAGTTCGCTGGTCACTGTGCCAGCGTCGCGCACCGCGACGATAGCCGCGCGGGCGTTCTCGGCGGTTGGCGGCAGGGTGGCGGTGGATGTGGCGGTCGGTGGCGGGCTGGCCGTCGAGGTCGGCTGGACGGTCGTGGCCGACGGGGTGAGTGTCGGCGTGCTACTCGGCTGGAAAGTCGCCGTTTGCGTGGCGCTCACTGACTCGGCGGTCAGCGAGCAGCCTTCGAGCGGGACGATCAGCACTTCGCCGATTTGCAGGAAGGCGGAGGTTTCCTCGGTGAGGTTATTGACGGCCAGCAGGTCTTCCAGCGAAACGCCGTACTGTTCGGCCACCAGCGACGGGAACTCACCTTCGGCCAGCGGATGCGGGATGCAGTTCTCGGGCAGCGAGTTCTGCGCTGCCAGCAGGGCATCCCCTGCGCCGGTGGTGGCGACGATGGTTTGGTCTATGGTGGGGACGGGCGCGCGCGTGCTGCTCAGTTGAATCTCGCCGATGATGCCGGTGGGCAGGATGACGATGCCGGGGCCGGGCGTGGCGGTGACGATGATCACCTGTGGCTGCGCGGCGTTGGGCGTCGTCGTGATCAGCACCGGAACCGTCACGACCATCGGCGTTTCTGAAGCCGTGGAGTTGCGCTGGTTGAGCACGTTCACCACGACCAGCACCACGATGATCGAGACGATGATATTGACCAGGATGAAGAGCGCGGGACGGCGCATGTTTGCTCCCCTCGTCGCCGGAAAAAGCGAAACCTCAGGCCGGTCCGATTAGCCGCAGTGTAGCACAGACGATGGCAGGCGGCCAAAGCGGCGGGTAGTGAGCGGGGAAGTGGCCGCGCCCAAACCTCACCCCCAGGCCCGCTTTCCGAAGAGCGAGAGGGGGAGAAACCTGCTGCCCGGCCCCGTCGCCCGGCCAGCATGGAGGAGAAAATGGAGCGGCAAGGCATGGCCTTGCCCCAACAGCCCACAACCTGCCGAGAGAGAGGGCTGCTTGCAGGGGTAGGTTTTCGCGATCAGCCTGCCGTCTCATATCTGCCCGCTTTGCGTCTATCCCGTCCACCATCCGTTCGCCCCAATCGCGCCCACCTGGTCTACGATAAAGGCTGCCGTACGGCCGGGCCGCCCGCCAAACCAGCCCATCGTGCGCTGTTTGTCCGGATTTCTGTCCGGTTGTCCGGCCGCTTCTTCCCTCAGTCCGAGTCCGGCATTTTGATTCTGTCCGGCGTCCGCCCTTTCACAGGTTCGCTAATAAGGCCGCATCTGCCCACGCCACCCTGCGCTTTCCCAATTGCGTACACCCTTTCGCACGCCCCCCGCGTCGTTCCCCCTCTCCAAATTGGAGAGGGGGGCAGGGGGGAGGTTCAGCGCAGCGGAGTGGAGGGGCCAGGGGTGAGGTTTACTCCCCCTCTCGCTTTTCGGAGAGGGGGCCGGGGGGTGACGGTGCGTTGGATGGGGCCTCAGTCGGCATTCATGTTCCGCAGCAGCCTCCACGCCATGTAGATGCTGAAGAAGATGACGAACACGAAGATGGCGATGATGACCAGTTGCAGCCCTTCCCACTGCGTGCCTGCCAGCGCGCCCAATGCTAACGTGCCAATCGCGGCGCCAATCACGATGCCGGTCAGTAATATGGCTGCCGGGAACGGCGCGAGCGCCTTGCGCAGCCGCGCCACTTCCTGCTCGATGTCGCCCGTTTCGACGGTGACCGAGAGCTTGCCCTTCTGGTACTGATCCAGCCAGCTCCACGTCGCGGTCGTCAGGTCGGGCAGGCGGTTGAAGATTTCCTGCACGCCCTTCTGCGCCTGATCCCTGATGATCTTCGTCACGTTTTCCGGCGTCACCTGGTCAAGGAACAACTGCTGCACCGCCTGGAAAGCGGCCGTGCCGAGGTTCATTTCTGGCACCAGCGTGCGTGTGAACTCCTCGGACTGGAGGATGGCCTTGATGGCCAGCGCGATCTGCCCGTCGAGGATCATGCCGTAGTGGTTCATCGTTTGGGTGATGGCGTTCAGCACCGCGCCCAACTCTTCGACGCCCGAGCCGTAAATCAGATAGCGCTGTACGACGTCATCAATTTCTTCGCGCAGGGCGGCTTCGTTAACGGGCCGCGTTTGCACCGACAGACCCTTCACGACATTGAGCAGGCCGGCCACGTCATTCGATTGCAGCGACCACAGCAGGTTGATGAGCGCCCAGCGCTGGCGCTCGTTCAACTGCCCCACCAGCCCGAGGTCGAGGAAGGTGATGATAGCCGTTTGCGTGTTGACGACGAGGTTGCCCGGGTGCGGGTCACCGTGGAAGAAGCCGTCGAACAGCAGCTGCTTGATCAGCGCCTTGACGTAATGGTCGGCCAGTTCCATCCGGTTGATGCCAGCGCCGTCAATTGCCTCCAGCTTGTTGAGCTTGACGCCCGCGATGAACTCCATCGTTAGCACTTTTGACGTGCTGAAGGCGCTGTACAGGATGGGCACATGCACGCCGGGCCTGCCTTCCATGTTGGCCGCCATGCGGCGCATATGATACGCCTCGTTGCGGTAGTCGAGTTCCTTCACCACGCCGTCGGCGAATTCACCGAGCAGGCCCTCGATGTTGGCATTCTTCGCCGCCTTGAAGCGCCGCGCAAAGACCTTGGCCAGGTTGCGCATGATGTTCAGGTCGGCCTCGGTCATAGCGACGATGCGCGGGCGCTGCACCTTCACCACGACCTTCTCGCCCGTCTTGAGCGTGGCGACGTGTACCTGCGCGGTGGAGGCGGCCGCCAGCGGTTCCTGTGAGAACTCGGCAAATAATTCCTCAGGCGGCGCGCCCAGCTCGGCGATGATGGTCGCGCGAACTTCCTCATAACCGAACGGCCGGGCGCTGCTTTGCAGTTTGGACAACTCTTCCACCCATTCCAGGGGCAGAAGCTCGGAACGGCTGGAAGCGATCTGGCCGATCTTGACGTAGGTGGGGCCGAGTTCCTGCAGCATCATGCGGACTTTGGCCGGCGTATCCAAACCAGCCAGCGGGTCAGAGCGCTTGAGGACGTGATGCTGCACCCAGCGCCCGACATTGAAGACTGCCGATTCACCGAAGGCAATCTCCAGCCCGTAGCCCCAGATCGTGTTGTAGACCTGCATCAGGCGGATGTTCTCGACGAGGAAACTGGAACGGGCGAAGGGCAGTTTTTCGATGATCCGCCACGGGAAGTCTCGCGTCGTGCCTTCCTCGGTCACACGCGGCACATTGACGCCGAGCAGCGCCGTGAGGATGGCATTGGCCACGGAGATGAGGACGGCTGCGATGGTGATGAGTATGAGACCGCTCAAACCCGGCCAGCCAGCCACCGATATCAGGAAGGGCGTGACCCACAGGGCAATCATGAACAGGATGA
>JAEURB010000400.1 GCA_016788435.1 Anaerolineae bacterium
CCACGAGAAACGCGCCGTCGTCAAACTGAAGGACACCTGAGCGGGGTTGCGGGCCGGGATTACTGCGCCGCCAGTTCCTGCCAATCGAGGTAGTCGGCCTTCACCACATTCGACGGATCCAGCCCCAGGATGCGCAGCATGTCGCTGATGCGCTCGGCCTTGACCTCGGCATCGCGCGCTGACCATGTCCGGCTTTTGATTTCGACGAAGGTGCCGGGCAGCGCCGGCTTGATCACACGGTCCACGTTGAGGTAGAAGAGCACGCCCTGGTAGAGCAAATGCCAGCGGCGGCGGTCTTTCTCCAGCTCACGCTCCGCTTCGGGCTTGAAGTACTCGCGGTAAAAGCGCAGCGGCTGAGCGGCATCGGCGATGAAGCGCGACCGCGAAAGCAGTGCCACGTCATCGAAGGTCCGTTCCTTGACCGGCATAGTCAGCGTCAGCCGCGTGCGGGCCGAAATCATCTCGCCGTTCTCGTCCAGCAGGTCGTCCTCGCGGTAGCGCACACGCCCCTGCGATTCGTCCTCGAACAGGAAGTAGGTATCGAACTGGCGGTAGTGAACGGCGCGCACGATCTGCACATCCGGGTGCAGCAGCAGCTTGTCCAGCGCCGATTCGTCGGGCAGCGCGGCCTTCATCTGCACCTCGAAGCTCTCCGAGCGCTGCAGACCGCCAATCGCCACCAGCTTGCCGAGCACGTTCTGTTCGCGGGCGCGCAGGAAAGCGTCAATTTTGACCGCCACCGCCTGCGCTTCTTCGACGACCCGCGCTTCGTCAATCGTCAGCAGTTCGCGGTCGCGCAGCAGCATCCGCCCGTTGCAGAAGACGTGGCGCACATCGGCTGAGTGCCCGGCGTAGACGATGCGCGAGTAAATCAGGTTCGGGTCGCGCTCGAACTGCGGCACGTTGTGAACGGGCGTGGCATCCATCACCAGCAGGTCGGCGCGCTTGCCGGGCGTCAGGCTGCCCGTTTTGTCGCCGATGAACAGCGCTTCGGCCCCCTGGCGCGTCGCCATCAGCAGCGCCTCGCGGGCGGGCAGCACGGTTGGATCGTTGGCCTGTGTTTTGGCGAGAATTGCCGCCAGCCGGATTTCCTCGAACATGTCGAGATCGTTGTTGCTGGCCGGGCCATCGGTGCCAATGCCCACGGTCAGCTTCGCCTTGAGCATGGCCGCCACCGGCGCGATGCCGCTGGCCAGCTTCAGATTGCTCTGCGGGCAGTGCGCGACGGTCGCGTTGCGCTGCTTGAGCGTGTGAATCTCGTTCTGGTCAATGTGAACGCAGTGGGCTGCCAGCACCTTGGCGTCGAACAGGTTGATCGAGTCCTGCTTGGTGACCACCGTCATGCCGCTGTCGCGCAGGCTATCGTCCACCTCGCGCCGCATTTCCGCGAGATGAATCAGCAGCGGCGCGTCAAACTCTTTCGCCAATTCCACGCAGCGGTGCAGAATGTCGTCGGTGTTCGAATACGGGGCATGCGGCGCAACAGCCGGCGCGATCAGCGGGTGATTGGCCCAGTCGGTGAGAAAACGCCGCGTGTAGGCCAGGCTGTCTTCGAACGTTTCAGCATCGGGCGACGGGAACTTGAGCACGGTTTGGCCCAGCACGCCGCGCACGCCGGCATCGGCGGTGGCCTGCGCTACTTCGGCCTCGTGATAGTACATATCGGCAAAGGCCGTCACGCCACTGCGGATCATTTCGGCGCAGGCCAGCGTCGTGCCGAGCCGGCAGAACTCGGCGCTCACGAACTCGCGCTCGACCGGCATCATGTAGCCGAGCAGCCATACGTCGAGGCGCAGGTCGTCGGCCAGGCCACGCAGCAGAGTCATGGCCGCATGCGTATGCGCGTTAACCAGGCCGGGCATGATGATGCGGCCCGTGCAATCCAGCTTTTCGGCGCCTTCGTAGCGCGCTTCTATACCGGCACGCGGGCCAACCGCCACAATCGAGTCTCCGCGAATAGCGAGCGCGCCATCGTGAATGACGTCGAAGCGCTCGTTCATAGTCACAATGCTGCCGCCGCTGAGAAGGATGTCCACCTTTTCCATAACGCCTCCTTTTTAGCCGGGGTGAAATTGGCGAAAGTATAGCCTACGGGTACACTTTGTCGAGTTTGGAGGAACGCAGGATGGGATCATGCTGAAACGTCTTCGCCTCGGCCCGTCCAGCCTGATGCTGGTCGAATCGGCGCTGCTCGGGCTGTTTTTCGTGCAGGCGCTGCGCTTCCTGATCGGCATGCTCTATACCCGCACGGCCGGCGCGTCGCTGCTGGCTGCGCTCAACGCGATTGGTGTGCAGCCGCTGGTGGATAGCGCCCCGTCGCAGGCCCAGGTGAACGCCGAAATCGCCTTCACAATTGCCATGCTGGCCCTGCCACTGCTCGCCGTGCTCCTCATCCGCTGGCGTTCTGTTATCCTGCTGCCCATCCTGTTGATGGTGATCGGCCGTGTACTGGTCAATCAGCCAGCCGGGCTGTCGGCTACGCAAGCGGCGGCGCTGGTCGTTGGGGCGGGCCTGATGTATCTGGCCTTCATCGCCCGCTGGCGCGCCACCCTGCTGCCGCTATTCTTCGTGCTGGGACTGGCAGGCGATCAGCTCATCCGCGCAGCCGGTAACACGCTCGACCCGTCCACCTTCTCGGCTGGTTATGCGCCCGTTCAATTGGTGCTTTCAGTGCTGGTGACGATCATCGCTATCGCGGGGCTGCTGTGGGACCGCCGGATTCCCCTGCCGCCGCGCCCCCACCCGCGCTATGGCCAAATCCCGTTCTGGGGCGGGCTGGGCATCGGCGGCCTGCTCTTCATCCAGTTGGCGCTGCTCTCGCTGCCCAACGCCGTCGCCGCCAAAGCTGATTACGATTACGCCCTGCTCGTTCCCCTGCTGCTGGTCGTCACGCTGCTGCCGGCGATTCCCGGCGTGCGCGGCCTGATGCGGAGCTTCATCGGCAATTTCGATGGCGGGGTGCGCGGCTGGCTATGGATGCTGCTGTCCATGCTGTTGGTCGTGCTGGGCACGCGCTTGAACGGACTGGTGGCTGCTGCGGCGCTGCTGGCCGCCCAATTCGCTATCACGCTGATGTGGTGGTGGGTGGTCAAGCCGCTCGGCGAGCGCGACCGCAGCTTAAGCGGAATATGGCTGCTGCTGGCGGCGGTTATCTTTTCGCTGCTGGTCGTGGCCGACCTGTTCACCTACGAAGCGCCGTATGTCCGCGATTTCGGCGGCAACCTCGTCTTTCTCAACGACATCATCCCGCCGCTGCTGCGCGGCTTCCAGGGTATGGGGCTGGCCGTGCTGATCCTCAGCGTGTTCCTGGCGGCGCTGCCGATGACGCAAACGCGGCGGCGCATCCCGTGGGATGGCGGCACACGCGGCGCAACGGCCTTCGCCTCGGGCGTGGTCATCGTGGCTGCCGCGCTCGGCTGGTGGCTGGCCCGCCCACCAACGATTCGGGCCGCGCCCGGCGACAGCACCATCCGCGTGGGAACCTACAACATCCACGGCGGGACCGACGAGTTCTTCACCCCGTCGCTCAACGCCATCGCCGATACTATCCTGCGCAGCGGTTCGAACGTGCTGCTGCTGCAGGAAACCGAGGCCGGCCGCCTGACCAGTTTCGGCGTGGATCAACCGCTGTGGCTGGCCCGGCGCGTGGGCATGGAT
>JAEURB010000401.1 GCA_016788435.1 Anaerolineae bacterium
TGAGGTTGGGTTATCCGCCATTCTGTCCAATTGTCCAGTCGGTTTCTCCCTCAGTCCGAGTCCAAATCTTTATTTTCTGTCTGGTCGTCCAATCTTTCACAGGATCGCTAATAGCGCCGCATCCTCACATCGCCAGAAACGGAGCGGGGAAAAAGATCGCGCCATAAATCCTCCGTCTCCGTGTGAGGGACACGCAGGTGGCCTGATGCGCCAGCCGTACACGAATTGGGATCAAGGCTGCCTGACAAAAAGCGTGGGGGCAGTTACGACTGCTGTGACACGAACAGACCTCGCACGAAGCTCAAGCGTTGGAGTTGCGTAGTGTTACGCCCTGCCAGCCTGTGAGATAATAAGCGTGGTGCTGTTGCACCAAATTCCCCCGCACCCGACCAGAGGAGTATCACCGGTGAAAACAAAGCTGACCGTTTTGTTCGCGTGTTGTCTCATGCTGTTGCTGGCGCTGCCGGCGCTGGCGCAGGATTCCGGGCCAAGCCTGACTGGCACGACCTGGGAGTGGGTTCAAACGGTGACGCCGGTTGAGACGATCACCGCCAATGACCCGAGCCGCTATCAGGTCGTGTTCATGGAAGACGGCTCGATGGCGCTGACCCTCGACTGCAACCGGGGTTTCGGCTCGTATACCGCCGATGGCCAGTCAATTCAGGTCATGCTTGGCGGCTCGACGATGGCCCTCTGCCCTGAGGACTCGCAGGCCGGTATTTTCGCGCAGCAGTTGAGCAACTCGGCCGTCTACTTCTTCCAGGACGGCAATCTGTTCCTTGACCAGGCGATGGATAGTGGCACGATGCAATTCCGCCCGATTGCCCCTTCGCTGACCGACGTGACGTGGGAGTGGACTGGCACCACCGGCGCGGCAAGTGGTGATGCCTCTGCCACCGACCCGACGCACTTCACGGTCACCTTCCACGATAACAGCACCTTCGGTTTCCAGGCTGATTGCAACGTTGGCGGCGGTGACTACACGTCGTCGGATGATGGCAGCCTGACCATGTCGCTCGGCATGTCCACGATGGCCTTCTGCGGCGAAGCCTCGCAGGATACCGTGTACAAGGAACAGCTTGGCGCGGCCGCCAGCTATGTGCTGGGCGATGGCGTGCTGGACATTACGCTGGGCGATGGTGGCGTGATGCACTTCCGCGCTGCCGGCACCGCGCCGGCCCCTGATGCGTCACTACTGGTTGGCACGACCTGGCAGTGGATTGACCTGCAGATGGCGAACGTGTCGGAAGCGGTCATGCCGCCCGAAGCGTACACCATCGTCTTCAATGCCGACGGCACGGTGAACATTCAGGCCGACTGCAATACCGCGTTCGGTGAGTACACGGCGGCCGATGGCAGCGTGACGATCACGGTTGGCGGCGTGACCCGCGCCATGTGCCCGCCCGAATCGCGCAGTCAGCAGTTCCTCGACCTGCTCGGCCAGGTGACGACCTACAACGTGACGGCCGAAGGCTGGCTGGAACTGTTCACGATGGACGGCTTCCGCCTCACCTTCCAGCCCGCGCCCGCCCCTCAGCCCACGCTGACCGGCGTGACCTGGCAGTGGGTGCAGACGGTGGCCCCGAGCGAGACGATTGTGGCGGTTGACCCGGCGCGCTATACCATCACCTTCAATGACGATGGTTCGTTCGCCTGGCAGGTGGACTGCAATCACGGCGGCGGCGGCTTTACGATGGACGCAGCCACGAACGCGCTGACCGTCGGGCCGGGCATGATGACGCTGATGGGCTGCCCTGAGGATACGCAGGACTTCCAGTTCCAGCAGATCACCACTGCAACCTCCTACTACTTCGACGGCGGCGACCTGTTCATCGTCCTTGCGGACGAAGGTGGCGTGATGCAACTGACCGCCGCGCCCGCCGCCCCGGCCAGCGAGCCTGTCCTGACGGGCACGACGTGGCAGTGGGTACAGACGGTGACCCCGGTCGAAACCATCGTCTCGAACGACCCGGCCAGCTACACGGCCCTGTTCAATGACGACGGCACATTTGCCGTGCAGGCCGACTGCAACGGCGGCGGCGGCACCTACACGCTCGATGGACAGAGCATCAGCCTTGGCCCAATTGCGCTGACGATGATGGCCTGCCCCGAAGGCTCGCAGGACGCCATTTTCCTGCAGCAGTTGAGCAACATCGCCATCTACTTCTTC
>JAEURB010000411.1 GCA_016788435.1 Anaerolineae bacterium
GACAGGCAGCCACTGGGAGGTGTGCATCAACGGCGGCCGTGTACCGACGGGACTCGGCGCCGTCGCCTGGGCGAAGGAAGTCGAAGCGCGCGGCGCGGGCGAAATCCTGCTCACCAGTATGGACCGCGACGGCACGAAGAACGGCTATAACCTCGAACTGACAGCGGCCGTCAGCAGTGCGGTCTCCATCCCGGTCATCGCTTCGGGCGGGGCTGGTGCGCCTGTACACTTTTACGAAGCGTTGACCGAGGGCAACGCCGACGCCGCGCTGGCCGCTACCCTCTTCCACTACAACGAGCTGCGCGTGGGCGGCCTCAAACAATATCTTGCGGAACGCGGTGTGCCGGTGCGCCCCGGTGGATGGGAGAAATTATGAACCTGAGTACGCTGCGCTGGGGCAGCGACGGGTTGATCCCGGCTATCGTGCAGGATGCGGAAACCCGCCAGGTACTGACGCTGGCCTACGTTTCCCGCGAATCGCTCGAACAGACGCTCGCGCTGGGCGAGACCGTCTTCTGGAGCCGCAGCCGGGGCGAGCTTTGGCACAAGGGCGCGACATCGGGCAACGTCCAGCGCGTGGTCGAGCTGCGTGTGGACTGCGACGGCGATGCCCTGCTCATGCTGGTGAAGCCAGCCGGCCCGGCCTGTCACACCGGCGAAGTTTCATGCTTCTTCCGCCTGCTGGAGGATTACAATGGCTGATTTTCTCGCCGAACTTGACCAGATTATCCGTGACCGGCAGCGTGCGCCGCAGCCCGGCAGCTATACCAACAGCCTTCTGGCAGAGGGCGCGCCACGCATCAGCCAGAAGGTGGGCGAGGAAGCGGTCGAAGTCATCGTGGCGGCGCTGTCGCAAACCCGTGAGCGCCAGATCGAAGAGACCGCCGACCTGATCTACCATCTGTGGGTACTGCTCGCTCACCTCGGCAGTCCGCTCGATGACGTGTGCGCTGAACTCGAACGCCGCCACCGGCCCGCGTAGCGCCTCGCACCCCTGCCACGAAGCGATTGCCAATTCAGTTACGGCTCAATCGCCTCCAGGAAGTAGATACCGTTCTGACCTTCGACGGTCCACCCTGTTTGGCCATCTTCCAGCCCAATTCTCCACCACAGGATGCCATTGGCTTGATCGCAGAGCGGCCCGTCCAGCACTTCGAATGGCGTTCCACCCGGCAGCGCCGTGATGATGGTGGCATCGAGGTTCGGCTGGGTGCGCACGCGCTGAGGTGTGCCGTCATCCACCACGCCACCCAGGCCGCCAATCGCCAAGCGCGGAGCCAGCGCTGCAGCACAGGCCGGCGTGGAGGTCGCGCTTGGCGTTAATGTAACTGCGGTCGCCGTCAGGTTTGCGACTGCAGTTTGCGTTGCCCGGCCCGCGACTAATGTCTGCAAGCGGTTCGGCGTCGGAGTGCTGGTGAACGAATCGGCCGTCGCCGTCAGGGCATCAGCCGTAGCAGTCTGCCCGGCAACCTGTGTGGCCGCCGCCGGATTTGCCGCTATAGTCTCAGCCAGATCCGTTAATGCGAGGGCAGTCTCGGCCAGCGCGAGGGCCGCCTGTTCGGTGGCCGTCAACTGATCCGGGCTGAGGATCGGGCGGCGCGTGCGCGTCGGCGTCAGGCTGGCGGCCAGCGTGTCCGATGCAGTTGGCGTGAGCGTGTTGGGGTCAACCGGCGGCGGGCCACCGAATAACGCAATCAGCATAAGGAGAAGGGCGGCAAGACCCACTGCTCCCGCTGCCCATGTCCAGTTGGGTATTCGCTGGAGCGAGGATGCGGCAGCGGGTGGCGGCGGAACCGGCGTTCCCGGCGTCATCTGCTTGGCTGCGAACTCGGCGGCCAGTTCAGTGAACGCCATTTCAAAGGGCTGCCGCATAAAGTCAATGTACTGAATGCGGCTGAGTTGAAAATGCACTTTGGCTTCGCGCAGCAGAATGGGCACGACCGGCTTGCGCTGATCGAGAAAATACTGCCACTCATCTTCGACGTTGGTCGAGACCATCGAGTCCGGGCTGATGACGACGACCATGACATTGGCGCTGTCCAGCCCTTGCTGGATGGCGCTGCTCCACTTCATGCCGGCGGGAATATCCTCGACGTCAATCCATACGTCATAGCCGCGATTCGAGAGTGCCGTCGCCAACTGGCGGGCGAAACGCTCGTCTTTGCGGCTGTAACTGATGAATACGCTCGGCATGGCTTGTTCCCCACTGGTTGGGCAGCAGCGCGATTACGGCCTTGACAGGTTCTGCCCCAGGCTCCAATCTTGCCCTGTTCAAGGCGATTATCGCCAACCACGCCGCTGTGCGCCACTTGCCCGGCTATGGAGACCTGCCGATGCCCGCACCTTCCAATGCCTTCGTCTGCGAAACTTCGTTCAACGTGCGCTACGCCGAGACCGACGCGATGGGCATCGTGCATCATGCCAGCCATATCATCTATTTCGAAGAAGGGCGCAGCAGCTATGCACGGGCGCGCGGCGCCAGCTATGCCGAATTTGAGAAGACAGGGCACTTTCTGGTCGTGGCCGAGGTCAATGCGCGCTTCATCAAGGCTGCCCGCTACGATCAACGGTTGACTGTCCGCACCTGGATAGCCGAACACAAGAGCCGGGGAGTCACGTTCGCTTACGAGATCGTGGATGCTGTCACTGGCGAGCTGTTCGTGACTGGTATCAGCAAGCATATCTGCATCAACCGCGAAGGCCGCCCCACCACGCTTCCCACTGCCTGGCGTGCCTGGTCAGGCTAGCACGAAGTCTAGAGCGTGTTTGAAAACTCAAATTGCGAGCCTTCGCAGGAGGAGACGAGACATCGCGGTGTAGATCCAGGCTTCACTCACGGTGGCGAGCTGCTCAAAGTCGCGGCTGAG
>JAEURB010000432.1 GCA_016788435.1 Anaerolineae bacterium
GCTGTCATTCATCATCATCCTTACGGGTGCCCTGGTGCGCGGCAGCGGCGCTTCGTTGGCCTGCCTCGAATGGCCGCTGTGCTATGGCGAGATCTTGCCCGCAGCGCAGGGCCAACTTGCGCTCATTCATATGTTCCACCGCTTTGCAGTGCTGTCACTCGGCATTATGTTGGCCGTGCTGCTGTGGTACGTCTTCCGCCAGCGCCGAACCCGCGCCGCAAGATGGCTGGCCGTGACCGCGCTGCTGCTGTACCTGACGCAGGCCGCCATCGGTGCCTTCTTCGTCCTGTCGCTGGGCACCCCGATCTGGGGGGCGCTGCACGTGGGCACTGCCGCTTGCACCTGGGGAGCGCTTGTCGCGCTGAGTGTGATTGAAACGATGAATATTCGCCAAACGACACAGGCCACATGGCAACCACAGTCCGGCCCGGCCCAAGCGTAGAGAAGCCCGGCGTAGGCCGGATGCTCAAGACGTATCTCGAACTCGCCAAGCTGCGAATCGTCACGCTGCTGTTGTTTACCACAGTTACGGCGATGATCGTGGCGGCGCAGGGTATCCCCCAGCTTGTCGTGCTGCTGCCGACTCTTATCGGCGGGGCGCTGTCGGCGATGGGCGCAAGCGTGCTCAACCAGTATCTTGACCGCGATCTCGACGCGAAAATGACGCGCACCGCGCGGCGGCCAATTCCCAGCGGGCGCGTTTCACCAACCAACGCGCTCCTTTTTGGCCTGGCGCTGATCGTGTGGTCCACGCTCATCCTGTGGATATTCGTGAATCCACTCACGGCGCTCCTGGCGCTGGGCGGCGCGATCTACTATGTCATCGTCTACACGGCGCTGCTGAAACGCAATACCGTCGTCAATATCCTGATCGGTGGCGGGGCAGGGGCGATGCCGGTTCTCGTAGGATGGGCCGCTGTCACCGGCACGCTGTCGTATGAGGCGCTCATATTGTTCGCCATCATCTTTTACTGGACGCCGCCGCACAGTTGGGCGCTGGCGCTGCTGGTGAATGCCGACTATACCCGTGCCAACGTGCCGATGATGCCGGTCGCGCGTGGCGAAGACATTACGCGGCGGCAGATTCTGCTTTATGCTATCCAGTTGGTGGTTATTTCACTCCTGCCTGTGCTGTTCGGTTTTCTGGGCGGCATCTATCTGGTCGCTGCAGTGGCATTGGGCGCGGGCCTGCTTCGTGCTTCCATCATCCTGCTCAGGCGGTGCGATGGCGCTTCAGCGCGCAAGACGTATAAGTTCTCCACGGCCTACCTCGCCTTCCTTTTCATGGCCATGATTGTGGATACGCTGCTCCTCGCCTGACGCGGGTCCAAGGGGGAACGATGGAAGCGTCTCGCAAGGTCAGCCCCGGTATCGTGATTGGGCTGGTGCTGCTGATCATAGTGGGTGTCACTTTCGTGGCCGTCTTTGTGGTGGCCAGCGAACCTGCGCCGCCCGCGCCAACCGCCGATGGCCCCGATGTTGAAGCCGGGGTGGCTGCGCTGCTGACCAATGCCGATGCGGAACGCGGGGCCGAACTCGTGGTTGCGAATCAGTGCGTGAACTGCCATATCTACGCGGCCGGTATGGCTGCTCCCGGCTGGAACGGCCTGGCGGATCGTGCCGCTGAACGCCAGCCACCCCTTTCCGCCGCTGCCTACCTGTACGAGTCGATCACCGACCCGACGGCTTACGTGGTCGAAGGCTATGCGCCTTCGATGCCAGCCAATTTCAAAGACGTGCTAACGCCGCAGGAGATCGGCGACATCATCGCCCATCTGTTGACGCTGCGTTCCTCCGGTTAAACAGTCTCTATGAACCTTGACGCGTTCACCATTTCCGCATTGGTGGACGAACTACTGGATACGATTGCCGGTGGCCGCATTCAGGACGTGCTCGATGTGGACGAGCAAACCATCGGCCTCGAAATCTATGCCGGCCACGCCCGTCACTATCTGCTGCTCAACGCCAGCCCGCAAAGCCCGCGTATTCACCTCGCGCCCGGCAAGCTGCGGCGGGGCCTACCTCAACCCACCACGCTCGGCCTGCTCATGCGCCGCCATCTTGAAGGCGCGCGAATCACCCATGTCTACCAGCCGCCCTGGGAGCGCATCCTCGTCATCGAGGCCGAGTGTGTCGAGGGGCAAATGTCAGTCGTTGGCGAGTTGATGGAGCGCCGAAGCAATCTGCTGCTGGTCGCCGATGGCCGCATCCTCGACTGCCTGCGCCGCGTCGGCCCGCAGGACAATCGCGTGCGTGTGAGCCTGCCCAATCACCCGTATGTGCCTCCGCCAGCCCAAACCGGCAAGCTTACGCCCGGCCAGGCCGATGAAGCGATCATCAGCGGCCTGCTGGATGCGGCGGTGCTGGCGGGAAAGAAGGCCCATCAGGCCTTGAGCGGCGGCGTTTTCGGTATCAGCCCGTTGTTGGGCCGCGAAATCGTCTTCCGCGCTGAGGGCGACAGTGAAGCCGGGGCGGGCCGCGCCGATGCTGGCCGCATCGCCGGGCAGCTTGCGGCGTTGACCGGGCCGCTGCTGGCACGCCGCTGGCAGCCGGGTATCAGTGGGCAGGATGG
>JAEURB010000468.1 GCA_016788435.1 Anaerolineae bacterium
CTCCGCACGCGGTGAGGGGGAATCAGACACGCTTTGCATCCCCTCGCCGCGTGCGGAGAGGGGACCGAGGGGAGAGGTAGGCACGAACGGTATCCTCGGCAGCTCCCGCTTCAAGTTGCCCGCATATCGCTCCCGATACCCCGGATGGTGCAGCATCGCGTAGACGTAGTGGAAGATGTCCCACTTGCTGATCGTCTCATCGCCGTAGTGCGCCCGGAACCGCGCCAGCGCCGGATCGGTGATGTTCTCGCGCCGGTTGCCGCCGTCCTCGTCGTAGACGTAGAAGGGGAAGCATTGGAAACCGTCGATTGACGTAATTGTAAGGTTTGGAATGACGTTTGCCGCTAAAGCTGCAAAAGCCCCGCGATGTCCAAGTGACGGAACACAAATGACCTGGTTTTCATGCTCACTGGCAGGCGTCGGGAAGATGCGATGTTGTTGGTATCGCTCCTCTATCCAGAAATCATCGAAATATAGGTGCTTTTTGGTGAACGGCCGATAGCACCCTATTCTCAGATGTCTTGCGCTGAGTTCACTGTATTCAGCTTTGGTAAGCGATGCTTTGAGTTGACGTGTCCACTTTATTCGTAGGTCTGATGTATCTACCAGAACTTGAGGATCTATCTTGTTGCCTAGTCGCTTCCTTTTGTCTACAGCAGCGTTATAGATTTCTATGAAGGTTTCTGCGCGTTTCTCTACCTCGCTACGCTCGAAGCCATATACATGACTATCTCGATTTGTAGCCACGCCAAGTGAGAATAAATCGAAGAGTGTCTCTTCGGCGCCGGTTCTACCCAGCTTTGCGCTTTTGCTGCCCATAGGCAAATAAGCCGCAAATTCACCAGCATTTTCCGGCACGCGCCACGTATGCTTCGCATCGGGCGTCAGTTCTTCCCACAGGATCGAGTCGAACGGCGCGGCGGCGCTTTCGGCCAGCAGCGCCAGCTTCTGCTCCTTGCGCCAGTCCTCCGGCACGCGGTAGTAAAACAGCCGGTGATCGCTGTGCTGGTGATTCTTGACGGCAATCGTGATGCCGACGCCGATCTGAATGCCGAACACGTTATGCGTCGTGCCGCTGAGCTTCGGGTTGTGGCGCACATCACCATGCAGGTCAATGTGATAGATGCGCGTGAAGTCCTGCAGGAGATGCTTCCTCATGCCGTCGAACGCGATCTGATCGACAAAGCTGTTGTTGCTGACATAGCAGACAATGCCGTTGCGGTCGCCCAGCCGGTCGGTCGCCCAGCGGAAGAACTTAACGTAGGGATCGGATAATTTGTTGCGCAGTGTGGCGGCTGAATCGCGCACGTAGGTTTTTCGCAGCCTGTCGTCCAGCACCACATAAGCCCTGTTCTGGTTATTGTCGTTTTCATTAGCCTGCCCGACGTTGTAGGGCGGGTTGCCGATGATCACGGTAATGGGTGCGCCCTTCTCCCGCTCGACGCGCTCGGCGTTCTCCTCGCTGAACATGCCGATCTGCCCGCCGGCGTGCTCGGCCAGCCCCAGGGTGTCGGCCAGCACCAGCCCCTCGAACGGCGCATACTGGCCGGCCAGCTCGTAAAAGGCGTGCTCGATATTCAGGCTGGCGACGTAGTAGGGCATGAGCAGCACTTCGTTGGCGAACAGGCGCTGCCGGTAGGCGTCTTTCAGCGCTTCAGGGTGGGTTTGCGCCAGCCGCTGCAAGAGATGGACGATGAAGCTGCCCGTGCCGGTGCAGGGGTCAATCGTCACCACGTCCGGCCCATCAATCCCATAGCCGAACTCGCGGCGCAGCGCGTCATCCACCGCCGACACCATGAAGGCGACAATCGGCTGCGGCGTGTAAACGATGCCGTGCGTGTCGGCCACCTTCACCGAGTAGCCCTGAAAGAAGCGCTCGTAGACGGTGCTGATGAAGCCCTGCTTGTCGTGAAAATCGGTGATGCTGGCGGCGGCGCTCTCTATGGCGGCGTAGAAGCCGTTCAGCTTGCCGAGGTAGGCCTCGCGGTTGAAATGCCCGGCAATCAGCGCGCCAATCACCTTCTCGACCTCGGCGGCGATCACGTTCTGGCTGCGAAATTCGGTGTTGCCGAACACGGTGCGCATCAGCCGTTCGGTCAGCAGGTGCTGCACCAGCATGTCATCGACTGCGTCGGTGCTCAGCTTGGGGTCGAGCGCGCCCCGGCACAATTCATGGAAGGCGGCGAAGGCGTCCTGAAAGCGGCTGTTGCTGCGGTGCGCCTCTTTAATCAGCCCCAGCAGCCCCAGCGCAAGGGCGGGCGTTTCGTCCTTGAAATGCGTCACCGCCTGCTCGAAGCCCTCGATGGCCGGGTCTTCGTGATTGAGGTACATCTCGAACAGCAGCGCGACTTGATTGGGGTCTTTCAGGGGGTATTCGCCTTGCCTTTTGCGGCTCTGGTACAGCACCGCGCGGTCGCCGTTCTCGAAAATGATGTTCGTCAGCGGGTAGCCTTTGGCGATCTTGCGGGCAATTTCGGCTTCGAGGTCGTCGCCTTCGTCCTTAGATTCCCAGTATCCGCGTGGGATGCGGAAGGCGTCGTACAGCGTGCCGTCAGGCCGGATGTGGCTGCCTTTGGCCCCGGCCATCGTCTGCTCGGGCACCATCGTCCACTTCGCCTCACGCGCCAGCGCTTGCAGCAGGTCGTTGAAGGCGTCGCGCACGCCCATCTCGTTGGTCGCCCCCTGCGCCGCGATCTCGTCCCGGCGGGCATAAAAGGCGGTGATGGCCTTGTGCATGGGCTTGATGTGGATGGCGTGGAGCATATCGGCGTTCCTACGGGGATGTAAAGCGGGGAGTATAGCGCAACCTCTCCCCCTAGCCCCCTCTCCGCACGCGGCGAGGGGGAAAAGAACGGTTCGTTTTGCATCCCCTCACCGCGTGCGGGGAGGGGACCGAGGGGAGAGGTTTGGGGTTCTACTCGATGCGGCGTGACCCGCGTTCGGGCGGGCGGCGCGGGGCGCTGCGCTGTTCGTCCATGATCTGCTTCGCCAGCGTGTTGTAGTCGCGAGTCTGGATGACCACCGGCATCGGCACGGCATGGCCCATGATGATCGCCTGCTGCTGCGTATCAAGGCGGGCCAGCACCTCGCGCAGGCTGTGGCCGCCGCTGACGCCATTCAGCACGGCGTTGATGTCGCGCTCGTTGTCGAGCAGAGCGGTGATGCGCGTGCCGATCTGGCTCATCACCTCCTCGTCAATCCCGCTGGGCCGCTGATCTACCACCAGCAGCGTGACGTTGTACTTGCGCAGCTCGCGGGCGATGATGCCGAAAATAGTTTGGCTGGCGATGGACGGATCGAGGAACTTGTGCGCCTCCTCGACGGTGATCATCAACTGGCGCGGCTCGTCGCTTTTCTTGCCCTGCGCCAATTCCATCTGCTCGACATACTGTGAGTGGATGCGCCGCGTGATGTAGTTGGCGACCAGAATATAGGCGTCGAGCGAGTTGCCGTATTTTCCGAACTCCAGCACGACGCTCTTGCCCTGCTGAAGCAGGTTCATGATGTGCTGGATACTGTCCTCGGCGGCCTCCTCGACGAGAAAGCCCCAGCGCTCGAATCGCTGCACGCGGCGCTGCAGGCTTTTCACCGTTCCCTCGTACAGATTGGTATTTTCTTCGAGATCCAGCCGGTCATCCTCGGTCAGCTTGATCAGGCGCGACACCCACTGCTCATGCCAGCGTTTGTGCAGCGTGAAGCAGGCGTCAATCATGGCGTCGCTGAGCGTCATGGTCTCTTTCAGCATGGCCAGGTCTTCCGGCTCGATGGCCGTATAGCTGATTTTGACGTCCAGCTCGACGGGCGTATTGCGACGGCGCGCCTGTTCGGGGTCGAGCGCGGCAATCACGACCTGGTTCGGGAACAACTGATTGAGGCCGGGCGTGTTGCCGTACTGCTCGTCGCTGGCCGTATAGCCGTAATCGTTGTGCATGTCGAAAATGAGCGTAACGGCCTTCTTGCGCTGAATGACGCCGGCCAGCAGAAGGCGTGTGAAGAAGCTCTTGCCGGTGCCGCTTTTGCCGAACACGCCCACCGAACGCTGCACCAGCCGGTCGAGGTTGAGATTGACGCTGGTCGTCTCCAGTTCGAGCGGCGAGCCGACCGGGAAGTGGTGGGCGTCGTCGGCGCCAAAGACAGACTCGACGTCGCCTGCGGTCGCGGTGTGTACATCGGTGAAGTGGCCGGGGATGGTCTTGACCGGCTTCGGGCCAGCCTCGGCCTGGTCGTCAATCATCAGCATCGGCTGAATGTTGACCTTGCCGAAGACGGTGGTGCCGATGTGAACTTCGCGTAGGAAGCGGTTGGAGATATCCGGCGGATCCGCCTGAATCGCCGGGTTGGTGTTATCGAGCGCCACATCGGTGACCATGCAGAAGAAGCGTTTGCCGCTGTCGGTTTTCGCCACGACATAGCGGCCAACGGCGAAGTTCTCAACCGGCTGGGCGCGGTCAATCTTGACCGTCAACCCCTTGCTGAGTGAGCCACCGACGACGACGCCGAGGCGCGGCCCCATGTCATCACCTGCGTGGAACTGTTCGAGATCGCCGAAGAAGCTATCCGCAACCATCGCCCGTGCCTCTCGTTCGCCGCCGCTCAGGAACGCCTATTATACCCGCGAACGCCCTAGAACGCATGTGCTGATCCAGGACTGTTGCAAAGTCATAGGGGAAAGAGGAACTCAACAGCGGGCTTCAGCCCGTTGCCGCCTCAAGCAAGGGGCTAAAGCCACCTTGTTGGGGCTACTTGCCTGACGTTGCAACAGCCCTGTGTGCTGATTTTGGCGAAGCGCAGCCATCCGCCTCTTTTTCCGAATCCTGTGCATTACCCACTTCGTGACGGGCGATTGCGAACTGAACATAGGCCGCCGCCGTATTGCGTCCTTTCGGTCTACCCGGCGTTCACCTGCCAACCGCCCACCTGATGTATGCTGGATCGGTACTGGCCTGCTGTGAGACGCATCCGTTGTCCGCAATTCTGTCCCGATGTCCCGTACATTCTTCCCTCAAGTGTCTGTCCTGATGTTTAGATTCTGTCCGGTTGTCCCGATTGTAACAGGGTCACTAACTGTCAGGCGCTTGTCTCCCCCTCTCCTGTG
>JAEURB010000019.1 GCA_016788435.1 Anaerolineae bacterium
CCGGCTGATCCTGCTCACCGAAAGCGTAGGCCGTATTGATGCGCCCTACCCCGTGATTGGGAATGGCTACATACATGTCACGGGGGATGGATAGAAACGACACTGTACCGGACTCGCGATCAATGGCGGCCAGCATCAATACATCCGTACGTCCGTGATTGGTCTGTACCTGGGTATCAGCCCCCATCAGTAGCACGATTAGCGGGTCGCTCCCTGTCTCGATGGCAGGCATCGGCGGCGGCGGGTCGTCCGGCGATGGCGTTTGAGCGTAAATAGCCAGAGGTGCTACCAGGTAAACGATGAACAGACTGAAAATGAGTCGAAGCATCTTCTTCAGGTTCCAGCGCCGCGTCAGCCATGACTCTAGCGCCCTTTCCGGCGGCGCAGGTCAGGCGGCGATCAGGCGCAATGGAGGCGTCAGGCAAGGCAACGCCCCAGCCGTAGCCGGGGCGCTTTGATCAGAACGAACACGTGCTTAGTAGTCGAAGATCGGCACGCTGGCGATAGAGCCACGGAACACGGTGAACTCACCGTCAACCCAGCCTGCGCCAAACGGACTGCTCACGAGGAACCATGCATTGTCCGGCGTCACACCGTCCACCGGCAGCACGGTACCGCCCGGCACGCTGCCGAGGATCGAGAACTGCGGGCCGGGGCCCGAGCGAACGTTCAGGTTGCCGGTATTGACGACCACACGCCCGGGGTCAAGCTCCGGGATCGGGGCCGTCACTACGCCTGCGCCGCCAGGAATGGCAAGCGTGCCGTTGGGGTTCACGGCCGAGTTCTGGAGCACCTGGATGTTGACGACCGGCACGAAGCGGAAATCGCCACGCCCAACCGTGAACGCGGCGTAGATCCAGCCGTTGCCTGCTGGCGTGGTCACCAGATACCACGAAGCGTCCTCATTGAACCCGAGTACCGGAAGCTGTGCGCCACCGGGAACGGTTGTGATCACCGAGAACTGGGGGCCGGGGCCCGAGCGAACGTTCAGGTTGCCGGTGTTGACGACCGCAATCGGTGCGGCGTACTGGGCTTGCGCGAATGCCCCAAACGCCGAGGCAAACAACGCGACGAAGGTGAAAACGAGGATGAGCTTCTTCATGGGCGTTCTCCTGGCAGCGCGGTGTGTCGAATACCGATCCCTAACCAAAACTTTACTCCAGTATAGTCAGTTCTGCGAAAGTTGCATCAATTGTTTCTCGTCAATCATTGAAACTGCGCCGGAAAGCCGTCACCTACGCGAACGGAGCGCGTCGGGCAGCCTACTTGGCGAGGGTTTAAGCTCCGAAGTATGGTTGATAGACGGGTTATCGAGGGATTAGAACGATCATGAAGCGATTGGTGTGCGCCGCCGTGTTCGCGGGGATACTGGCGATTATCCCGTCCGGTCTGGCCGCTGCACAACGGCAGGTTTGTGAAACCGATTCCTGCACCAAACCTCCTGCCCCGCCGCCAGGCCTGACCGCTGATCAACTGCCCGAAAGTCTCGCGCCACCGGTGCTTTCGCTAGGTTACGATCCGCAATTGCTCGGCGACCGGATGTACCAGCGGATCGCCGGGCCTGCCCCTGTGCTGGCAAGCCCGGGCGGCGAGGCGCTGCGCGAAATGCCGCCGGGTTTCACTTTCGTTACGACACAGGGTACTGAGGGCGATTACACGCAAGTCAACCCCGGTGAGTGGATTTCGACGTCCGTGCTGACGCCCGTTTGGCCCTCGACCTTCAGCGGGGTTCTGCTCGACGGCCCGCTGGACTATTCGATGGGCTGGCTGCTGCGCTACGTCGTTCCCAGCGCCGCTCCCGGGGCCGAACCGCCTGCTGATGGTCAGTCGCTGCCACGCTACGAAACCGTCTCGCTGTTCTCGTACGTGATTGTGGATGGCTGGCGCTGGTATCAAATCGGCCCGGATCAATGGCTACATCAAACCGATGTCGCCCGAATCGTGCCAGTTCCGCGTCCGGCCGGGGCAGATTCTAAACGCTGGGTAAGTGTAGACCTCTATGAGCAGGTCGCCATCGCCTACGAGGGGAATGAGCCAGTCTTCGCCACGCTGGTTTCGAGCGGGATGGCGGACTGGCCCACCAACGAGGGCTTGTTCCACGTCTATTACCGCAATCCGCGCGCGCCGATGTCGGGCGCGAACGCCCAACCTGACTTCTATGATCTCGAAGAAGTTCCGTGGACGATGTACTTTGATGATGATATCGCCCTCCACGGCGCATACTGGCACGATGGCTTCGGCTTTCGGCGCAGTCACGGCTGCGTCAACCTCTCCATCACCGACGCGCACTGGATTTATCAATGGGCCGCGCCGGAGTTCGACACCAGCGTGCCGGAAAACACAGGGTTGGCCGTCTTCGTCTACAGCAGTGGAATCTATCGTTAGCCGAACGTTGACATTGCCTCTGCGGGGAAAACCGCTATCATCTTGGCCTCGATACCTTGAGACCGCGAACGGCAGCACCCGATGCAGTCATCCATTTCGAGCCGCTATGAGCTGCTGGCCGCCCAGTTACAGCGCTGGATGGGGCTGTATGGCTACGAACGCCTGGAAACGCCGATCCTTCAACCGGCTGACCTGTTCCTGACCCGTGCGGGCGACCAGATCGTCGCCCGGCTTTTCACATTCGACCACGGCGGCAAGCAGTTCGCGCTGCGCCCCGAATACACCTCCCCAGCCATGAGCCACTATATCCGCGAAGGGATGACTGCCCCAGTGCGCTGGCAGTTCAGCGGATCGGTCTTTGCAGAGGCCGAAGACTCGACGCGCCAGCAGCACTACAGTATCGGCGCCGAGGCGATTGGCTGGCCTTCCAGGCTGGCCGACGCTGAGATCGTCGCGCTGGCTGTCCGTGGGCTTCAGAACGTGAGCCTCACTGATGTGCGCGTTCATATTGGGCACATCGGCCTTCTGCTGGCGCTGGTTAGTCGGCATCTCAGCGATTCACGCCTGGTGCGTTTTCTGCTTAACCACGCCTACCTGCTGCGCGAACCAGATGGTGACGCTCGCATTCGCGCTCAACTGGATCGGCTTGTCAGCGGCCGATGGGATGTAAGCGAGGCTACCGGCGAAAGCCCATCACCGGCGATTATGGATGCGCTGCTTGACGCGTTGGAACGCTCACAGTTAATGGGTGGCCGCACACGCGAGGATATTCAGCGGCGCTTGCAGCGCAAGCTGGCCCGCGCCGAGGCGCGCCCGCAGCTTGAAGCAGCGCTGGCCTTACTACGGGAACTGACGGCGCTTGAAGGCAACCGCGCCGGTGTTATGCCGGCGCTCCGCGAACTTGCAGGGGATGACGAAGTAGCTCAGGCGCTCCTCGCTGAATGGGAACAAACCTTGAATGGCTGCGAGCGGTTGGGTGTGGCCACGGAATGCATCGTTGTGAAACCAGCACTCTCGCGCAATTGGGACTACTACTCTGGCCCCGTCTTCGAGCTGCACGGTGGCGGCCAGCATACCGGCGGCGGCGGTCGCTATGATGATCTGGCCCGCTTGCTCGGCGCGACGAAGCCTGTGCCGGCTGTCGGTTTCGCCTACTACGTGGATGACATGCTGGCTGCCCTGCCCGCCCTACCCACGAAAGCGGCGTCATGGGCGCTGCACGCCAACGGGATAACCACCGCGTTGGCGAACTGGCTGGATGTATTGCGCGGACGCGGTATCGCCATCAGTGTGCAGCCAGGCGCAGGAACGCTGCGTGTGAGTGAATCCGGCGAACTGATCGTCGGTGACCGACATTTCCAGCTCGATGACGCCGATACCGCCGCAGCCTGGCTGGAGGCGCAATCATGAGGCATGTGATGCTGGCGCTTCCCAGCAAAGGCGCGATTGCCGAGCCTGCGCTGAGTTTCCTGGCCGATTGTGGCCTGCGCGTCGAAAAGCCGAACCCACGCCAGTACACGGGCAGTATCCCTGCCCTGCCTGAAGTGGACGTACTGTTTCAACGTGTGATTGACGTCGCCTACAAAGTCGCTGAAGGTACAGCGCCCCTCGGCATCACTGGTCTGGATGTCGTCGCGGAATATGGAAGCGATGAACTGATCGTCGTCCATCCCGACCTGCGCTTCGGCCAGTGCCGCTTGGTCGTTGCTGTGCCCGAGGCCTGGATTGATGTCGAGTCCATGCTCGATCTGGCTGAAGTGGCGCTTGATTTCCGTGAGGTTCATGGCCGCAATCTGCGCGTCGCCACGACCTACCCGCGCAACACGCGGCAGTTCCTGCACGCTAGCGGTATTCACCACTTCACCATCGTTCAGGCAGAGGGCGCAATTGAGGCCGCGCCCACCATTGGCCACGCCGACATCATCGTAGACTTGGTGCAAACAGGGACGACGCTCCGTGAAAACCACCTCAAGGCTCTGCCTGACGGCGTGATTATTGAATCGCAGGCGTGCCTGATCGGTCATCGCAGGACTATGCTAGCCGACCCCGAGGTGCGCGAAACTACCCGGCGGCTGCTGGAACACATGGACGCTGCGCTGGAAGGTAAGCGCCACATGCAAGTGACCGCCAACATTCGCGGAGCCGACCCAGCCGCTATCGCCCGGCTGGTGGCGGCAAACCCGCTGACACGCGGTCTGCAAGGGCCGACCCTCGCCCCGATTTACGGGGCTGAAGATGGATGGTACACGGTAACCATCATCGTTCCATCCACGACCTTGCTCAACGCCATTGAGTATCTGCGCAGCATCGGCGGCGTGCAGGCCGCCGCTACGCCCGTGCGCTACGTCTTTCTCGAACGTTCGCCTACCTATGTGGCGTTATTGAAGCGGCTGAGCGGCTAGCGCAGCGCGTGTTCCACCTCATCAAGCGTACGGTCGAGCAGGCTGCGCTCACCACGGCTCTCGCTGCCCAACTCGACAGCCATACACACGCCCAACAGGCTGATAACACGTGGAAAGCGGGTTTCATCGGCCAGATTGATGGTCAACAGCGGACAGCAGAAAAACGCCGCTTTGAGAAAGTCCCGCCAGTCCTCGTGCAGCATCCCATTCCGCTTGAGCAGATCTAGCACAGGCAGCAGTACCCGCTCCACCTTGCTCGTCCAGAACATCGTGCGAACGGGCGGCAAGGTATAGTCATGCGTGATTGCCCACCGGTCGTCAGCCTTTCGCACCGTCAGCATCAGCGCATCCGCCTTCTCCTGCGCATGATACATCCACATCGCGAAGACATTGTGGAACAGCGGCTTAGCCAGGTCGAGTAGCGGATGATGGCGTCCGGCAAACGCCGGGTCGAAGTACATCAGGCTCGGCGGCTTGCTCTCGCGCAGAAAAAACACATTGCCGTTGTGGGCGTCGCCGTGCCCGACAATAGACGGGCCGGGCTGCGCAGGCTCAAGCAGAAGGAGCGCCCGGCGGATCAGGTCGTCCAGCGTGTCGTCATACCCCCGCCCGTTAATCGTCCAGCGCACCTGCCGGATTTCACGCATCGAATGCGCCCCATCAGGTAGCGTGATGCTTGGGCTATCCCCGTCCACGCCCGGCAGCGGGCCATAGAACCGCTCCAGCCGCCCGCCCGCCAGCCGGTGATGAAAAAGCTGATGTACGGGTGCGGCGGCCGATTCAGCGGCGCCCTGCAGGGCCAGGGTCGCGGCATAGATTTCCATCAGGTGGTCATCGGCGGCTTGCTGTGCCTCGGTCAGCTCCGCCAGCGCGCCCAAATCACCCTGTTCAATCGCCCACGCCACATCGAACACCGATTGGTCATCAACCACCGGGTAGATCAGAAGCTGCCGCCCAGCCTCAGTGGACGTATGGATCGGCTGCAGTACCGGGTAGCCCGCTTCGGCCAATTGCACGGCATTGTAGTATTCCGCGATGATCGTATCGGACTCGGTGTGGGTCTTGAAGAACAGCCGGGTTCCGTCATCGAGTGTAACGAAGCCGTTGAACGAATTGAGCGAAACCGCCAGCGGGCGCAGTTCGACAGTTACGGCGTTCAGGCCTAGTTCCGAGCGCATGAATTCCAGCAGCAGCGCTTCGGCGGCCTGGCGGTCGTTGAATTGCAGGCGCTGTATCGCATCAAGCGTCGTCATCAGCCGATACCGAGGATCTCATTGCGCTTGCGTATCGCCATCGCGTGGGCCGGGAAGCCTTCGTAGTCCGCCAGTGTAGCCGTAGTGCCTTGCAGCGATGCGTACCCTTCCGGCGTCAGGTAGCCAACGCCAGTGCGCTTCAGAAAATCCCACACACTCACCGACGAGAAGCTTCGGGCAAAGCGGCCAGTCGGTAGAATCGCGTTCAGACCCAGGCAATAGTTGGCCGTCGGGATGGGTGTATGCGGGCCAAGCAGGATTTCCCCGGCATGGTTCAGCGTTTGCAGCGTGGCGAACGGCTCATGCGTAAGGACTTCGAGATGTTCCGGCGCATAGGTGTTGATAAAGGCGACCGATTCCTCGACTGAGTTCGTCAACACGATGCCGCCGTAATTAGCCAGCACCGTCTCAACGAACGTCCGCCGCCACTCCGGCAGCTCGGCGATATAGCCCGGAAGCAGCGTCAATACCTCATCCGCCACTTCGACGCTATGCGTCACCAGAAGGGCCGCCGAATCCGGCCCGTGTTCGGCTTCGACCAGCAAATCGAGCGCCGCCAGCCTGGGGTCAGTCTGCTCGTCGGTCAGGATGATGCTCTCGCTTGGGCCGGCCGGTGTGCCCACGTCCACAATGCCGTATAGCAGGCGCTTGGCGGCCGATACGTAGCTGCTGCCCGGCCCGATGATCTTGGCAACCTTCGGAATTGTCTCTGTCCCATAAGCCAGCGCGGCGATAGCCTGCATCCCGCCCACCACATAGACTTCGCTCAGGCCGCATACCTCGGCGGCGACCAGTGAGGCTGCGTCCGGCAGTCCCTCAGGCGTGGGTGGCGTCACCACGACGACGCGGTTCACCCCGGCCACGACCGCGGGCGTGCCCAGCATGAGCATGACCGACGGGAATGCGCCCTTTCCGCGCGGCACATACAGCCCCACGTTCGGGATGGCGCCGATTTTCTCACCAGCCATGATGCCGGGACCAACCTGTGTGAACCACAGCGGTTCGGGCATCTGCGCCTCGTGGAAGCGCAGGATGTTCGTGTGGGCCGCTTCGATAGCGCGCACGACTTCCGGTTCCAGCGTGGCGCGTGCGCGGGCGAAATCCTCCGCTGTGGCGCGCAGCATGGACGCCTCGAACTCCGGCGCGTCAAACTTGCGCGTGTATTCGACGACCGCCGCATCGCCTGCTTCCCGCACGCGGTCAACCACAGTCTGCGCGGTGGGCAGCAAGTCGCGAATATCCTTTTCTGCTCGGCGCAGTAGCCGTTCCAACTCCGCTGGTGACAGTTCGGTCAGTTTCAGAACCTGAATCA
>JAEURB010000027.1 GCA_016788435.1 Anaerolineae bacterium
CGCTGGGCTTACTACAGCTATCTGGCCTCTCGTACGACGGCCGCCAACGGCAAGGAATAGGGGAACGCTGTCATGGTTGATCTGAGCACGACTTACCTGAACCTGCCGCTGAAATCGCCGCTCGTCGCGTCGGCCTCGCCGCTGTGGGAGAACCTCGACCACATCAAGCGCGCCGAAGACGCGGGCTTGGGCGCGGTGGTCCTGTTCTCGCTCTTCGAGGAACAAATCCGCCAGGAGCGCGATGCGCTGCTGCACTTCCTCTCGGTTGGCACCGAAAGTTTCGCCGAGGCGCTCAGCTACTTCCCGGAACCGGACGAGTACCACGCCAAGCCGGACGAATATCTGGAGCTGATCCGCAAGGCCAAAGAGGCTGTGGATATCCCGATCATCGCCAGCATCAATGGCGCGACGCTCGGCGGCTGGACGACCTTCGCCCGTCAGATGGAGCAGGCCGGGGCCGATGCCATCGAATTGAACATCTACAACATCCCCACCGAGCTGAACCGGCCGGGCGCGGAAGTTGAGGCCGCCGAACTCGATATCGTTCGCTCGGTGAAAAACTCGCTGTCGGTGCCGGTCGCGGTCAAGCTAAGCCCGTACTACAGCAACTTCGCCCACATGGCGAAGCAGATGGAAGAGGCCGGAGCTGATGCGCTGGTGCTTTTCAACCGCTTCTACCAGCCAGATATTGACCTTGAGACGCTGGAAATCAAGCCGAACGTGCTGCTCAGCACCAGCCAGAACCTGCGCCTGCCGCTGACGTGGATCGGCATCCTGCACGGCAAAGTCGGCCTCGATCTGGCGGCCACCAGCGGCGTGCATACGGCCAGCGATGTCCTCAAGCTGCTCATGGTGGGCGCGAGCGCAGTCATGACGACTGCGGCGCTCCTTAAGCACGGCATCGGCTATGGCGCTGAACTCATCGAGGGCGTGCGCTCCTGGCTCGATGAGCACGAGTACGAGTCCGTCAGCCAGATGTGCGGCAGCCTGAGCATGATGCATGCCGAAGACCCAACCGCCTTTGAACGCGCGCAGTACATGCGGGCTTTGAACACCTACAAGCCCAATACCCTGCGCATCTGAACCTTGTCCTTTAAAGACGGGGCGGCTAGCCATGCTGCCCCCGATAGTTGGGAGGATCTCTGTAATGGTTACCGCTGCAAAACCTGTCAGCAAGAATAACAAGCACGATAAGGGCGAAGCCGCCGCCGAGAAGTGGGTCTACCTGTTCACCGAAGTCGAACAGGCGGAAGCACTGATGAAGACCTGGGATGGCGTCAAGTCGCTGTTGGGCGGCAAAGGCTCTGGCCTGTTCGACATGACGCGCGCCGGTGTGCCGGTCCCCCCCGGCCTGACGGTCACGACCCGCGCCTGCAACGCCTACTCCGACGCGGGTGGCGTGTTCCCGCCCGGCATGTGGGATCAGGTGGTCGAGTCGCTGCGCATGGTGGAAGAGCGCGCCGGTAAGCAGTTCGGCAGCGTCGAGAACCCGCTGCTGGTCTCCGTTCGCTCGGGC
>JAEURB010000072.1 GCA_016788435.1 Anaerolineae bacterium
AACAGCTTCGTGAGTGGCGACGGACCATACCTGCCCACCGATTCAGCCGTCTACGCTTTCCGGTCGGTGCGCGAGTACATCAACAGCGTCTACCTGCGCGGGGCGCAATTGATGCACGGCCTGCGTGAAGCGTTGGGCAGCGACGCCTTCTTCGACTGGCTGGCAGCCTATGCCCGAAACAACGCCGGCCGCACCGCCACGCCGCAGTCACTGTGGTCACTGCTCACCCCCGCCCAACTGGCCGCCACCGAAGCCGTTCGCGCCGGGTATCTTGAGCACCTGCTCCCCGTACCCAACCCCGTTTCCGAGACGCGGGATGAATAGCCAAGCTTGAGTTCTACGCGATGCGTTCTGGGTGATTAGAATCTGGGTTTACAGCTGTTCTTTGTGCCTTTGTGTCTTTGTGCCTTTGTGATTGATTTGATGCGAAGACGCTGCGAACATCCCCGACTCGCGCAGTTAGAACAGGCGGTCTATCATTGGACTAACGTTCGAACAGCAGCGCTAGATACAGAAGGCTGACTATGGCCATCACCTACAGCACCCTGATCTTGAAGGATGACCAGGTCAACGCGACCGGCATCCCCGTGCCGTCCGAAGTTGTCGAGGCGCGCGGCGCGGGCAAACGGCCGAAAGTGACCGTCTCGCTCAACGGCTATACCTACCGCACGACGGTCGCGCCGATGGGAAACGTGTTCATGCTGCCGCTGGCCGCCGAACACCGCATCGCGGCCGGCGTGCAGGCCGGCGAGCGTGTGGACGTGACGCTTGAGCTGGACACCGAGCCGCGCACCGTCGAAGTGCCGGACGATCTGGCGGCGGCGCTGGCAGCGGTTCCCGGCGCGCGCGAAACGTTCGACAAGCTCGCCTATTCCCACCGCAAGGAACATGTGCGCTCGGTGAACGAGGCCAAGCAACTCGCCACCCGCGAACGCCGCATCGCCGCCGTAGTCACTGCCTGCTCCACAGCGAAGGGATAGCCCAATGTGCCGGAATATCAAGACGCTTTACAACTTCGAGCCACCCGCCAGCGACGCCGAAATCCGCGCGGCTGCCCTGCAATTCGTCCGCAAAATCAGCGGCATGAACTCCCCATCGAAGGCCAATGAAGCGGCCTTCCAGGCGGCCATCGAAGCGGTCACAGCCGTCTCGCGCTCGCTGCTCGCTTCGCTCGAAACAACTGCCGCGCCCAAAGACCGGGCCGTCGAGGCACAGAAGGCCAAGGCTCGCTCGGCGGGGCGCGCAAACCGCCCCGCCGGATAACCTCCAGCCTGGCGGCTGAATATCAGGCGTAGGCCCGCAGTCCCGCCTCGATGATGCCCCAGAACTTCGCCACGTCAATGTCAACCGAGAGGTAGCTGTTCGGCGTCTTCTTCGAGTAGTTGAAATAGTCGCAGTTGGTGCGGCCGTAGCTTTGCTCGCTGCGAATGTCTATCTGCGTAAAGACATGCCGCGTCGTCAGCAGCGTGGGATCAAGCAGGTAAGCAATCGTCACCGGGTCGTGCAGCGGCCCGCCTTCCCAGCCAAACACCTGCTTCTGCGTCTTGTTGAAGAACGTCATGATGTCAATGAACAGCCGTCCGGCGTTCGTCGGCACCTTGCTCATGCGCTCCATGACCGAGGGCAGGCACAGCACCTTGCGCGTTACATCCAGCGTCACCAATGTCACATCGCGCCCACACGTCAACACCACGTGCGCCGCGTCGCCATCCGCCAGGATGTTGAACTCGGCCGCTGGCGTCATATTGCCAAGCTGATACGTGCCGCCCATCAGCACGATTTCCTTGATCTTCGGCACGATATCCGGGCATAAGCGCATCGCCATCGCCAGATTGGTGAGCGGGCCGGTTGCGACCAGCGTGATATCGCCGTCAGAAGCCAGCAGCGTATCCACCAGATAATTGACCGCGTGCTGCGCTTCGGCGTTCCTGGTTAGCGGCCCAAACACCGGCCCATCCAGCCCGGACTCGCCGTGAATGTCGCCTGCCACGA
>JAEURB010000141.1 GCA_016788435.1 Anaerolineae bacterium
GCTCGACTGTCATGCGAATCAGCACTATATCCATGTAGCCCCATTCCGCGAGATCCTTCGCCGCTTCTACCGGGCTTTCGTAGTGATTGGTCAGCTTGCTCAACCAGACATGATCCGGGTCATCCGTGATAGTCACCCGCCCGCGAATCAGATATGCTGGCCCCTCGTCCGGCTCACCGCCTACGTTCAGCGCCGCCCGGTTATCGCGCAGCAGGTTGGCCACTTTGCCTGTCTTGCGCTCGGAAGTGATGACGACATCCTCGCCATCCAGCATGTACCACAGGGGTACGACATGCGGAAACCCGTCTGAGCTGATGGTCGCCAGCCGCCCAATCCAGGGCTTTTCCACGAAGGCGCGCACCTCATCTTCAAGTGATGTCAATGTCAACTCTCGCTTGTGTATTCATCCGGTCGTGGCCAGTCTAGCACGCCTGCCCACTACTAAAAAGCGCCAGCGGACTCTATAATCCGCTTCGCTTCAACCCGAATCACACCCGGAGGCTACCTCCCGTCATGAAACCAATGACCAGCGCCGAAGCTCGACAGGCGTTCCTGGACTTTTTCGTCGAAGCCGGCCACCGCGAGGTCGCGTCGTCTTCGCTGGTGCCCGCCAACGACCCCACGCTGCTTTTCACCAACGCCGGCATGGTGCAGTTCAAAGACGTGTTCCTCGGCCTCGATCACCGTGACTACAAGCGGGCGACCACCTCGCAGAAGTGTATGCGCGTGTCGGGTAAGCACAACGACCTCGAAAACGTCGGGCCCTCGCCGCGCCACCACACGTTCTTTGAGATGCTCGGCAACTTCAGCTTCGGCGATTACTTCAAGCGCGACGCTATTCGCCTGGCCTACATGCTGCTGACAGTGGTTTATGAGCTACCGCCCGAGCGCCTGGCCTTCACCGTCTATCAGGATGATGACGAGGCGTACGATATCTGGGTGAACGACATCGGCGTTGACCCGAAGCGCGTGGCCCGCATGGGCGCGAAGACTAATTTCTGGCAGATGGCCGAAACCGGCCCCTGCGGCCCGACCAGCGAAGTGCATTGGGACAAGCTGCCGGAGTTGGGAGTCGGGTCGATCATCCCGCTGATGCAGGCCGAAGACGACCGTTTCCTCGAACTGTGGAACCTCGTCTTCATGCAATACAACCGCACGCAGCCCGACCCTGCCCACAGCGGCCAGTACGACCAGCCGCTGCCCGCTCCCGGCGTGGATACCGGCATGGGCCTTGAGCGCATCTTGAGCGTTGTCAACGGCGTCAAGTCGAACTATGACACCGACCTCTTCCAGCCGATCATGCAGGCGACCCAAGCGCTGGCCAACCAATCGGACGCCGAACGCGAGGCCAATTTCGTGCCCTATCGCGTGATTGCCGATCACATGCGCGCAGCCGTGTTCCTGATCGCCGACGGCGTCCTGCCCGGCGCGAAGGGCCGCGATGCGGTCTGCCGCCTCGTCATCCGCCGCGCCTCGCGTTTCGGCGCGAAAATCGGTTTCGACAAGCCATTCCTCGGTCAACTGGTGGATTCAGTCGTGCAAATCATGGGCGGCCACTATCCAGAGTTGATCGAACGCACCCCGGCCATCCGCCGCGTCATCACGCAGGAAGAGGAGCGTTTCCGCCGCACGCTGGACCGCGGCGCGGCCGAACTGGAAGCGCTGCTCGCCGCGCTGCCCCCCGGCGGAACGCTGCCTGGCAAAGCTGCCTTCGAACTCAAGGCGACACACGGCCTGCCGATTCAGGTCACGAAAGATATTGCCGAAGAGCGCGGCTATGCGGTGGATATGGCCGGCTTCGAAACGGCCGAAGAAGAACACAGCATCCGCAGCGGCGGCGGCCACGCGATGGGCATCATCGAACGCGGTGAGGTCTACCGCGACTTGCTGGATGGCCTGAAATCCAGTGGCCAGCTTCCTCAATCTGGCGTTGGCTACGACCCGTACTCCGGCCCCGAACGCAGTTCACGCGTACTCGGCCTGCTGGTGGACGGCCAGCCCCTCACTGGCGCGATCACAGGCGACCGCGTGGAAGTCGTACTGGCCGAAACCCCGTTCTACGTTGAAGCGGGTGGCCAGGTAAGCGACACCGGCGTCATCACCGGCGGCGGCTGGCGGATTGACGTGGAGGACATGCGCCGCCCGCTTGGCGGCCTGATCGTCCACATAGGCGAAGTGGTCGAGGGCACACCGCAAACGGGAGACGTTGCCACGGCGCGAGTGGACACCGAACGCAAGGCGGACATCATCCGCAATCACACGGCGACTCACCTGCTCCACGCGGCCCTGCGCCACCATCTGGGGCAGCATGTTCAGCAGCGCGGCTCACTGGTCGCGCCCGACCGGCTCCGCTTCGACTTCGCGCATGACAACCGTGTGACGCCTGAACAGATAGCAGCAGTCGAGGCGGAAGTCAACGACGTAATCATGCACAACCTGCGCGTCAACATCGCTCAGAAGCCGCTGCAGGAAGCGCGCGCTGAGGGAGCGATGGCGTTGTTTGGCGAGAAATACGGTGACCGCGTACGCACGGTCAGCATCGCAGGTGATGAAGGCCGCTACAGTTACGAGCTGTGCGGCGGCAACCACGTCAGCGAAACGGCCGAAATCGGCCCATTCATGATCATGGCGGAAGGCAGCGTGAGCGCGGGCATTCGCCGTGTCGAAGCCTTTACCGGCCACGGCGCGCTCGAACAGATGCAGCGCAACCGCGCCGCCCTGCAGCAGTTGGCTTCACAAATCGGCGCGCCGCCCGAAGAAGCGCCCCGCCATCTGTCGCACCTGCAGGATGAACTGGCGCAGGCCCGCAAGCAGGTCGCCGCCCTCCAGCGCGAACTGGCGCGCCGCGAGTTCGACCAGTTGCTCGGCCAGATTGAAACGCTAAACGGTAAACAGGCGCTGATCGCCCGCATGGATGGACTGAATGCCGACTTGCTGCGTGAACTCGGCGATGTCTTCCGCAGCCGCGCCGCCAGTGGTGTACTGGTGCTGGGCGGCGTTACCGATGGCAAGCCACAGCTTCTGGTGGCCGTCACCGACGACCTGGTCAAGACTGGTGTGCAGGCAGGCAACCTGATCAAGCCGATTGCGGCGGTGGTCGGCGGCGGTGGTGGCGGCCGCCCGACGATGGCCGTCGCCGGCGGCAAGGACAGCGCCCGGCTTGCCGACGCCCTGGCCGAAGCGCGCCGCCTGCTCAGTCAGTAGGCCGAAAATGAGACCACGCGCCCGATGAGCAGCGCAGCCAGCACCCGCACTATCAGCTTTGTGCTGTTAGAGCCTGCCGACGACGCGACGACCGTGCGCGATCGGCTGGCGTTCCTGCGCGGCAAGCGTGTGGCGCTGGTCTGGCCCGAGCAAGGCACCGCCCTCCCGCGCAAGCTCGATCTGGTGCTGATTCAGCGGGCGGCCCTACGCGAAAACGTTCGTCTGGCGCTGGTTACGCATGATCCGCTGATTATTCGCCACGCCGCCGAGCTCGGTATCAGCGCCTTCGAAACGCTGAATGATGCCGAGCGAAAGCGCTGGAAACGCGGGCGGTCACGAGTCTTCGTTACACGCGGCAAGCGCCCGGCCGGCGAAGCCGATCCCGAAGCGCTCATGCCGTATGCCTCGCGCCTGAAAGACGAACCCGAGGGCCGCCTCGCCCGCCCGGTTCGGGTCGTCATCCGCTTGGCAGCCCTCCTCCTGCTTGTCCTCATGGTCGCTGCTGCTGCGCTCATCGCCCTGCCCGGCGCGACAGTCAGCCTCATGCCTGCCCGTGACTTCGTGCGTATCGCGGCCATCATCACCGCCGACCCCGCGCTCCCCGCGACCGGCATTGATGTCGAACGTGGCGTGATTCCGGCTACCACCTATCGCGCCGAAATCGTCGAGCGCGCCACCATTCCCACCAGTGGAGTCCAAACCATCAGCGAGGCCCCGGCCCGGGGTACGGTCGTCTTCATCAACCGGGGAGAAAATGCGGTCGAGTTACCAGCCGGAACCCTCGTCTCGACCAGCGCCGGGACGCCGAGCGTGTTCCGCACGCTCAGCGATGTCACCGTTCCGGCCGGGCCGGGCGAACAGGCCGAAGCCGCCATCGAGGCCATTCCTGAGTCGGTTGGCGAGGCGGGCAATCTCGAAGCGGGCCTCATCAACACCGTGGTCGGCGGGATGGCCGATCAGGTCGAAGTCCGCAATCTGACGCCCACCTTCGGCGGAGAATCGGTCGGCATTCGCACCGTCACCGAGGCCGATCAGGAAGCGCTGATCGCCACGCTGCGCCAGCAGTTGCAGAACCGCGCTTTCACCGAGCTTCCGGCGCGGGCCAGCGGTTCACAGTTCATCATTCCCGATTCGATCCGCATCGCTGAAGAGCGCTCGGACTGGATGACCTTCGATCATGCCGTGGGTGAGCAGGCCGCGTCGCTGACGCTCACCATGCGCGCCATCGTCGCCGCGACTGCGGTGGACGAAGACCTGGCCCGTCAGGTCGCCTTCGCCCGGCTGGCTGGCGAGATTCCGCGTGGCCGCACTATCCAGCCGGACTCGGTCACCTTTGAGCGCGGTATCCTCGAATCGCTCGACGCGGCCGGCCGTGCCACCTTCACCATGACGAGCGCAGGAAGCGCCGGGGCCGAACTCGACGCCGCCGCCTTGCAAGCGCGTCTGGCGGGTCTGGCCGTTCCCGACGCCCTGGCGTATCTGAACAGCGAACTCGACCTTCAGCCGGGAAGCACGCCCAGCATCACCGTCTTTCCGGAGTGGTTAGGCCGCCTGCCGCTGCTGGCGCCCCGCATCACCATTCAGGACGGCGCCGCGCCATGATTGGGCGGCTGCTCGGCATTGATCACGGCGTCAAGCGCATCGGGCTGGCCGTCAGCGACCCCACTGGTCTGGTCGCGCGCGAACTGCGTATCTACACCCGCCGCACTCGCGCCGAGGACTTCACCCTCATCGCGCGCATCGCCCAGGACGAGGGCGTGGTGGGCGTCATCATAGGCCTGCCATCCAATCTTGACCTGCCGGACGGCGTCGAAAGCCAGGCTGCTACGGTACAGCGCTGGGCTGCCGAGCTGCGCCAGTCGCTTCCGCTGCCGATTGTGTTGTGGGACGAGCAGATGACGAGCGCCGATGCTGCGGAGTTGGCCCGCCAGAAGCGCCGCCGCTGGAACGAGCCGATTGACGATCTCGCTGCGCGCCTGATTCTCCAGAGCTACCTTGACGCCCTGCGCGACGGCATGGCCACATTCCCGCCGCTGACAGGCAATGAGGATTCAGCATGAGCCGTATCGTCCGCTGGCTGCTCACCGCCGCCGTCCTGCTGGCCGCCTGCGGTGCGCTGGCGCTCATCACCCTGTTCGTCGTCACGAACGGCAACCCGGTGGATACGCTGCAGAACCTCGCCTTCAGGGTTCAGCTATCTAGCCGGCAAAGCGAGCTGAACACGCCGGTCGGCAGCGACGAAACACCCGTGCGTTTCATGGTCGCAGCCGGCGACACGCCGCGCATCGTCGCTCAGAATCTGGCGGCCGCCGGGCTGATCCGCGACGCTGAACTCTTCGTCACGTTCGTGCGCGCCAATGACCTCGATACGCAAATCGAGGCCGGTACCTACTTTCTGGCGCAGTCGGAACCGCTGACCGAAATCGCCTACGCGCTGACAGATTCGGGGGCGAATACCATCCCCTTCCGCATTCTCGAAGGCTGGCGGATGGAGGAGGTGGCGGCGGCGATTGACGACAACCCGCTGTTCGGCTTCAGCGGGGCGGATTTCCTGCGCGCAGTCGGCCCCGGCGCGACGCCTGATCCAGCCTTTACCGCTGCCACCGGAATGCCGCCCGGCACATCATTGGAAGGCTTCCTGTTCCCTGAAACCTACACCCTTCCGGCCAGCGTGACGCCCGAAATGCTGCGCGATATCCTGCTCGATGAGTTCATGCTGCAAGCCGGCGCTCCGCTGGCGGCCAGTGCGCAGGCGCAGGGGCTGTCGCTCTACGAGGCCGTCACGCTCGCCTCCATCATCCAGCGTGAGGCGGTGCGTGTGGATGAAATGCCGCTCATCAGCAGCGTCTACCGCAACCGGCTGGAGGCCAATATGCGCCTCGAAGCCGACCCGACCGTGCAGTACGGAATCGGCAATCGCGACGGGCGCTGGTGGCCGCAAATCACGCAGGCCGACTACTCCAGCGCCGTCTCACCATACAACACCTACCTCAACACCGGCTTGCCGCCCGGTCCCATCGCCAGCCCCGGGCTGGCCGCCATTCATGCCGCCCTCGCGCCGCAGCAGTCGCCCTACTATTTCTTCCGCGCGGCCTGCGATGGCAGCGGCTATCACGTATTCGCCATCACCTTCGATGAGCATGTGGCCAACGCCTGCCCATAAGCTCAGTGGCGCGCTGTGCTGCCATAGCCTTCGATTTCGCCGTAGAACAGCGGCAGCGGGTCGTGTGGCGTCGTTCCAAGCGAGATAGCGCGCAGCAACTCGGCGCGCGCACCCTCGACCCTTGCGGCGGCGTTGGCGTGAATCTCGGCAATCTTCTGCCCCACGCGCACGGTTTCGCCCACCTTGACGAATACCTGCACGCCCACCGCCGGGTCAATATCATCCGTCTTCTTCTCGCGCCCCGCACCGAGGTCGAACGCCGCCCGCGCCACGCCGAACGCATCCACCCCCTGCACAACACCGCCCGCCGGGGCCGTTACACCCTCGATGATCGCCGCCGTCGGCAGCAGCGCCGGGTCGTCCACCATCGCCGTATCACCACCCTGCGCTTCAACCAGTTTGCGGAAAACGGCCAGCGCTGAGCCGTCGTGCAGGCGGGCTTCCAGTTCGGCGCGGGTTTGGGCGGGGTCCGTCCATTTCACGCCGCGCCCGGCCAGCCGCAGCATGGCTTCAGCTACGGCAAGGGAGTGCGTGGTGAAATCGGCCGGGCCTTCGCCGCGCAGCGTGTAAATGCTTTCGGCCACCTCCAGGGCGTTACCGACCGCATGACCGAGCGGCTGGTTCATATCAGATAGCAGCGCGATCACGTCGCGACCGGCGTCCACGCCGATGTCCACCATTGCCTGCGCGAGCTGGCGGGCATCTTCCACCGTCGCCATGAACGCCCCGCTGCCAGCCTTGACATCCAGCACCAGCCCGCGCGCGCCCGCCGCCAGCTTCTTGCTCATAATCGAGCTGGCGATCAGTGGCAGGCTCGGCACCGTGGCCGTCACATCGCGCAGCGCATACAGTTTGCCGTCGGCCGGGGCCAGTGACAGCGACTGCCCGGCCAGCACAAATCCATTGCGTTTAGCCAGGTCGCGGAACTCCTCGCCTGTCAGATGAACGCGATAACCGCGAATCGCCTCCAGCTTGTCGAGCGTACCGCCCGAATAGCCCAGCCCGCGCCCGCTCATCTTGGCCACAGGCACGCCGAACGCAGCGACCAGCGGCAGCACGACCAGCGAGGTCTTGTCGCCCACCCCACCCGATGAATGCTTGTCTACAGCGTAATCGGTGATGTCGCTCAGGTCGAGCGTATCGCCAGAGTGGGCCATCGCCAGCGTCAGGGCCGCCGTCTCGGGCCGCGTCATGCCGCGCAATACGATAGCCATTAGCAGCGCCGATGCCTGATAATCGGGAATATCGCCCGACGTAAAGTGTTCGATGAAATACGCGATTTCTTCCGTCGTCAACTCAAAACCGTCACGCTTGCGGGCGATGATGTCTACGGCGCGCATCGCTCTCATTCCTTCCCCAGTCTTCCGGCTATCCTCTGATTATGCGCGCGCGCCGGGCACAGGACAACCGCAGGGCGATGAGTCCGCCTGCGGTGCGAATGCCTAATTCGGACGACCGTCCATTTCAGTCATCACTTCCTCATCCGCTGGCGCTTGAGTGCTTGTGGAATGGCCTGTAGAATGACCCGCTGACAGCAACAACCTGGTGAAGACGGAGCGAATTGATGAATAGCAAGGGCCTTATCATCCTTGGGGTGATTGCAGTGGTCGCTGTGGCCGCCGTCGTGGGCGTGGTCGCGGTAGCCAACAACGCCAACACTGTGCCAGCGATTGACTTCAGTCAGATTCCCCAGTCACGCGGTGAAGATGGCGCGTTCGTGCTCGGCAGCCCCGATGCGCCGGTCACATTGATTGAGTTTGCCGACTTCGTATGCCCGCACTGCGTGACCTACGAGTCCACGATCAACCAGTTCGTTCGTGAGTATGTGGCGACCGGCCAGGCGAAGCTCGAATACCGCATGTTCCCCACGGCTGGCGGCGATATGACCCGCTTCGCCGGGCAGATTGCCGAATGTGCTGAGGAGCAGCAGGCCGGCTCATTCTGGAAGGCCTACGTGCTGCTTTACGATCTCGCTCGCAGCGGCCAGTATAATCAGGAACTCGGCCAGCGGGTGGCCAATGCCCTCGGCCTGAGCTATGCCGAACTGCTGAATTGCTCGACCGAGGCCATGCAGGTTTCGACCGATGTGGATTTCGGCCGCGCGCAGGGCGTGACCGGGACGCCGGCCGTTCGTGTTCGCTATGGTGACGGCCCGGCGCAAATCCTCGTCATCAATGGTCAGTCCATCACCAGCGGCGGCCCGTCAATTGACCAGCTCGCCCAGATGGTGCAGCAAGCCAATTCGTAGGCTCTCAGCACATACGGCAACATGAACAAGCGAGGCGGCCCTACTTGGCCGCCTCGCTTTCTTTTTCCCTGATACTTCCCGCTCAACCCAGCGGTTCGGCTGAACGTGTGAGCGTCAGGCCCGCCTCCTCGAAACGCGCGAACGCTTCGTTGGCCAGTTTGTCGAAGTTGACTTCAGGATGCATGACCGACGACGTGCAATCCATCAGCACCCGCATCTTGGCGATGGTATCTGGCCGATCCTGAAAGTAGCGCATCATCGAACTGACCGTCTCCAGCACGCAATGGCTCTTGGCCTGTCCTGCGATGTACACGCGGTCAAACGTGGCGATCATGCTCAGGAAGTTCGTGTTGAGCGAGCCGAGCGGCGACTCCGGGACTTTCACTTCCGGTTCCAGCATCGAATAGTGTTCGGTCTTCGGTATCGAGCCTTTGGCCAGGAAAACGGGCTGCGACTGCCGCGCCGCCGTGTGATAGGCGACCGCTTCGTAGAGTGCGGGCATTACGCTGTGGCCAACCGTTCCAATCAGCACGTGATACGGCCAGATCATCAGCTCCTTGCGTGACCGCTCTTCGAGCTGGTCAACATACTCCTGCGACCACTCCGGGTCGTACAGCGCCCGCCAGCGGCCGCGCTCGACATCCCGGCTGTGAATGGTCGTGAATGGCGCAGGATGCCGCCCCTCGATATCCACCCACCAGGTCGGGAAAAAGATCTGGATCGGCTGGTGGCTGTCCAGTGACGCAGCGATGGTGGTGATTTCGCCGGCATTCCGGTAAATCCACTCAATCGTCCGGCGCGTGTCGTCCACCGCACCCGGAACACTCAATGCCCCGTCCACATGCACAAAGTCTACCTGCGGGTCAACCAGCAGCAGCAGTGTACGCAGGCGGTCGCTTGCCGAAGGCCCGAGGCCAGACGCGCGCCCTATCTCCACGGCCAGGGCGGCGTCTGGCGCGTACAGGCTGCCAACACGCTCAGGATCGTAGTAGGGTGGAATCATCATGCTCCTTTATCGCCCCGCATTCGCCCGTTATACTCCAACCTGCCTCGCCTCACCAGAGAGTTCCGATTGACTATGCGTACCGTCTTCTGGCACGACGATCATATTCGCATGATTGACCAGCGCCGCATCCCGTGGGAGCTTGAACTGGTTGATCTCTACGATACACCCGCGGTCGCGCACGCCATTTACGATATGATCGTGCGCGGCGCGCCAGCCATTGGCGCGACGGCTGCCTTCGGCATGGCGCTCGCCGCGCTCAACAGCACAGCCGCCTCGCATGACGCGCTGCTGGCCGACCTCGATGCCGCCGGGGAAAAGCTCAAGTCGTCGCGGCCGACCGCCGTCAACCTGGCCTGGGCCGTGGACTGTCAGTTGAAGCTGGCCCGCGAGTCCTCCAGCGCCAATCCAGACGACTTGCGCGACCTGCTCCTCGCTGAAGCCCAACGCATCGCCGATGAGGATGTCGCGGTCAACATGCGGATTGGCGCGTACGGCGCTGCACTCATCCATGACGGTGACACGGTGCTGCATCACTGCAACACCGGTGCGCTGGCGACTGTAGATTACGGCACGGCGCTCGGCGTCATTCGCGCCGCCCACGAGCAGGGCAAGCGCTTTCACGTTCTGCTTGACGAAACGCGCCCACGCCTGCAGGGAGCGCGCCTCAGCGCCTGGGAACTCGAACAACTTGGCGTCTCGTACGACATCATCCCCGATACGGCGGCCGGCTTCTACATGCGCCGGGGCGAGGTCAAGCTTGTCCTGCTTGGCGCAGATCGTATCGCTGGCAACGGGGATTTCGCCAACAAAATTGGCACCTATCAGGTCGCTGTGCTGGCTAAAGAGAACGGCATCCCGTTCTACACTGTCGCGCCGATCTCCACGATTGATCTCGCGCTGGCCAGCGGGGACGAGATTCCGATTGAGGAGCGCGACGCGGCCGAAGTGCTGGCCCCGTTCGGCAATCCCATCGTGCCAGCCCATTTCCATGCGCGAAATCCGGCCTTCGATGTAACGCCGCACCGCTACCTGGCCGGCATCATCACCGAGTACGGCATCGCCCGGCCGCCGTTCACCGATAGCCTGCCGAAGGTGGTGAGTGGAGTAACGCTCTAGTCCAGCCAGCGCGCCAGTTGTGCGCCAGTCGGGCGTGACGCGCCTTCGCTGTAGCGGAACACCATGACGTAATCGGGGTAATCCGAATCGGCGCGTGACTGCCATTCGGCGATGCTGAAGACCTGCAGCCGTTCGCGAATGCGCGCCAGCGTGATGATGAACGGCAGCCGTTCATACAGCGCATGCACGGCATCCTCTCCCTGGTCAGGCGCTGCGCGCCGGGCCAGCATCCCCATCGAGGCTTGCAGCCGCTTGGCATCGGGCACGCCGCGCACAGCCCACATCAGGCGTGGCGGCGCGACTGGCCCCAGCAGCGGTGCGACGGCATCCGGTTCTTCGCCGCGCACCTCATCAATCGCAAGAAAAGCCCCCGCCACTTCCGAAGCAGGGCGCACCCAATCGCTGAACGTGATTGCGCCGTCAGGCGGGTTACCCAGCCCCGGCCCCCAATGCCGCACGTTGGCGGGCGGGCGAAGTTCGCGCGCCCGTTCCAGCGCCAGGCCGCCCTCCCCTGCCAGTGGAAGCAGTGCATTGAGCAGGGTCGTCTTGCCGGTTTCGGGTTCACCGGCAATCGTGAAACCATAGGACGAGGTTGCAATGCTTCTAATGAGCGAAAAAGCTTCGTCCGTCATCCAGCCGCCAGCGTGCAGGTTAGCAAGCGACGGTGGCTGTTCGGGGTGCAGCCGGAAGTCCGCATACAGCACGGGCGTCACTGGCGGAGCAGCCACTCCTATCCGCACCGGGCGGCCACCCACGCGCAAGCCGCACTCGATCACGATATCGCGGTCATCCAACTCAGCGCCTGCATCCGCCAACAGGCGGTCTACAATCCTCCGCAGATGCCCTGCATCCTCGAACAGAGGCTCGATGCGCGTCATTTCGCCGTGTTCGTAGCGCACTGCGGCATGTTGGTCACCCGCCAGCACAATCGAGGTGACACGCGGGTCGGCCAGTAGCTGGTCGAGCGGGCCGTAGCCGAAAAGTTCGCCATACACAGCGCGCACGAGCAATACGCGTTCATCCACCGTGAGTTGAACCGACTCGACGCCCAGCACGTAATCGAGTACATCGCGAATGAGCTTCAGCCGCGCAGTGGACGTTGTCGCCTCGGCAAGACGGGCGTTATCGGGGCCTGCCGCGCCGTATTCGAGGAAGAACTCGTCCACCACCCGTTCGATCAGCGCCGCCTGGCTGTACACGCGGCTGCCGCCTGCACCCGCGTACAGGCGTGGCTTGCGCGCCGGGCTGTTTTCTGAGTCGGTCATAACTGCTCCAACGCCACCGGATTCAGGTCAGGATTGGTGTTAGCGCGGCGGCCAGTTTTCGCCATTTCGCGCCAGATACCGCCCTCCTTGACGCGCACCACATCCATCGTAAAGTCGGTATTCGTCTCTTTATCGTTGCGAAAGAGCGACGAGCCAACGCCGTAGCTGTTGATCGGGGCGGCATCGGCTTCGAACTGCGCGATGCGGTCGCGGTTGAAGCCGCCGGTCGCCACAATATGAATGCGGGCGCAGAACGCGCGGGCGGTATCTTTCAGTTCGGGCGGCACATCCCACCCCTGCCACGCTTCATCGAGCGCGGTACGTACCAGCCGCGCCAGTTTCGGCGACACGCCGCCGGGGTCGCCTTCCGCAAGCGACACGTCGCGCAGGTTCGGGCTGGTGTCGAGGCGTACCCCGTTCAGCGTCCAGCGGCGCATCCCCTCCTGGTCATCCGCCAGCCATGCCCGCTCGTACTCCTGCCAGAAGGCTGCTGCGGTACGCACCGCATCGCCCACGCAGTCGTTGTTGAAATCCACCAGCGCAATGCGCGGTATCTCGGCCGGGATGTGACGCGCAAAAGCAACCGTCGCTTCGGCCGTGTCGCCCCTGAATACCGCGATCAGCGCGTGCGGGATCGTCCCCACCCCGCGGCCGCCCCACCATGCGCCCTGCGCGTCAGTACTCACCAGCGGCAGAACCTGCGCGCCAAATTCGGCGTTGAAGCGCTGCACGGCCAGCCAGTAGGCGTAACCATCTGCCGCCTGCACACCTGGCAGGTCGAAGCGAGCCGGGAAGAAGAGCAGCGGTTTCCCGCGCGCCGCTTTCAGAGCCTCATAAGTATTGGTGGCGACACGGCTCATGCGCGTCAGGTAACCGAGGATAATCGTTTCCAGCAGCGCAAAATCGCGGTAGCGGCCGCGCACGCGCAGCACCGGCAGCACGTTCTCCGGGTTGCCGTCATATGGCACGATGACCCCATCCTCGGCTGCCCCTACCTGTAACTTGGTTGATGTATCTTGCCAGCCATCGTCGGAAAAAGAGCCGGTCGCATGGCGCAGCAGAGCCAGTGCTACGTCTATTCCCGCCACCAGCGCATACGGTGCGCGCCGCGTGAAAACCTGCGCCTCTACTTCAAGGTCACCCACCAGCGGATGCGTATCTTCCTGCCCGTACCGAGCGTTTTCCGCGCTTGCGCCGCGCAGCACCTGTTCCACGTTTTCGAAGTAGCGGTCGCTGTAGAATCCGCGCCGAATCCGCTCCACATCCAGTTGCAGAATGGCGTTGGTCAATCGCTGGTGATCGAACCGGGTCATCGGCAGGGGGCTTTTCGCATCTTCAAGACGCGGCGGGCGCTATGGTATACTCGCGCCCGTTCACGTCTGCCCATCGCGGGCGAAGGCACGCTATGGACATCATTGTAACGGGTTCGATTGCCTACGACTACCTGATGCGCTTCCCCGGGCGGTTCACCGACCACCTGATCAAGGAATCGCTCCATCAGGTCAGTCTCAGCTTTCTGGTCGAAGATATGACTCGCCATTGGGGCGGCGTCGCGGCGAATATCTCCTTTTCGATGGCGCTTTTCGGGCTGCAGCCGAAACTGATGGGCACAGTCGGGCGCGATTTCGCGGACTACCGCCGCTGGCTGAATGCGGCCGGCGTGGATACCAGCACCGTCCGGCAGATTGACAGCGTCTTTTGCGCCTCGTTCTTCGTCAATACCGACCTCGAAAATAACCAGATCGCGTCGTTCTACAGCGGCGCGATGGCCCTCGCCCGCAACTACCAGATCAGCGACGTGCACCCCGGCAAGCCCGACCTCGTTGTGATTTCGCCCAACGATCCGGTCGCCATGCAGAATCTGGCCGAGGAGTGCCGCCAGCGTGGCCTGCGCTTCGTCTACGACCCCAGCCAGCAGGTTCCCCGGCTGAACGGCGACGAACTGCGCAGCAGCCTGGAAGGTGCTTACATGCTGATCGTCAACGCCTACGAAGCCTCGCTAATCTGCGACAAGACAGGCCTCAGCATCGCGCAATTGCGCGACGAAGTGGAGGTATTGGTCATCACTCAGGGCAAGGACGGCGCGCACATCTACGTGGATGGCGGGCTGATCGAAGTCCCCGCAGCTCCGGTCGCCAGCATTGCCGACCCCACCGGCGTCGGCGATGCCTTCCGGGCCGGGTTGTTCTGCGGCCTTGCGCTCGATGCACCCTGGAAAGTCGCCGGTGAGATGGGCGCGCTGACCGCCTCCTACGTACTCGAACAGGTCGGCCCCCAGAGCCATCGCTTCACGCTGGGCGAGTTCGTCCAGCGTTACCGCGCCGCCTTCGATGACGGTGGCGTACTTGACCAGTTGACCGCGACGCAGGCCGCCCGCGTCTAGATCCTTCCTCAGTTCGCACATGCGCCGGGGCGGTGTTTTCGCGCCTTGACGCCGATTATCAGGAGCACGCATGAATTCTCACGTCGAACATGACATCAAGAGCGCCGGCCTCTCTACGGGTGGGCGCTACCGCATCGAATGGGCCGAGCGCGAAATGCCCGTGCTGCGCGCCATTCGTGACCGCTTCGCCAGGGAGAAGCCGCTGCAAGGTATTCGCGTTTCGGCCTGCCTGCATGTGACGACCGAAACCGCCAATCTGATGCACACGCTGCAGGTGGGCGGCGCCGATGTCGTCCTATGCGCCTCCAATCCGCTGTCCACGCAGGATGACGTCGCCGCGTCGCTCGTGCACGACTTCGAAATCCCCGTCTACGCCATCAAGGGCGAGGACAACAATACCTACTACAACCACATTTCAGCCGCGCTCGACCACATTCCGCACATCACGATGGATGACGGCGCTGACCTGGTGGGCACGATCCACAAGGAGCGCCGTAACCTGCTCGAAACCATCGTCGGCGGCACCGAGGAAACGACGACCGGCGTCATCCGTCTGCGCGCGATGGCCAAAGACAAGGCCCTTGCCTTCCCGGTGATCGCGGTCAATGACAGCAACACCAAGCACCTGTTCGACAATCGTTATGGCACTGGCCAAAGCACGCTCGACGGCATCATCCGCGCCACCAACATCCTGCTGGCCGGCCGCACGGTCGTTGTGGCAGGTTACGGCTGGTGCAGCCGTGGCATCGCCAGCCGCGCACAGGGCATGGGCTCGAACGTCGTCGTCACGGAAATCAACCCGCTCCGCGCGCTCGAAGCGGTGATGGATGGCTTCCGCGTGATGCCGATGAGCGAGGCCGCCTCTATCGGCGATATCTTCGTGACAGCCACAGGCGACATCAATGTGCTGGATGAAACCCACTTCCTCTCTATGAAGGCTGGCGCGATCATGTGCAATTCCGGCCATTTCAACGTCGAAATCAACCTTCAGCGATTGGGGCAAATCAGTGAAGGCGCGCCCAAACTGGTGCGGCCATTCGTCGAGGAATACCGCGTGAACGGCCGGCCGCTCTATGTCCTGGGCGAAGGCCGCCTGATCAATCTGGCCGCCGCCGAAGGCCATCCCGCCAGTGTGATGGAT
>JAEURB010000214.1 GCA_016788435.1 Anaerolineae bacterium
CCATACGGCCCGTGTCGTCTCCGTTGCCGGACTGGTCAACCGCCAGTTGACCAGTCGTTTTCTCCAGTAGCCCCACCCTCCGGGTAGGGGGTTTGCCCCTGCACTCCTTATCCTGAACCTTGTCTTCAGGGCTGAGGGAAAAAGGTGCGGTGCATGAAAGAAAGCTCACCCCCGGCCCCTCTCCATTCTGGAGAGGGGAGGATGCGGCGCTATTAGCAAGCCTGTGAACTAGCGGACAACCGGACAGAATCGAAACATCAGGACAGGCACTTGAGGGAAGAACGTACCGGACAACCGGACAGAATAACGGACAACGGATGCGCTGTGAGGCAAGCGCACAGTCAGCAGCATAGGACAGATTAGGGTGTTTAGGGTGAAAGTATGGTGGACTGGATGGACGCAAGTTCGTTTGTCACCATAAGCCCGCTGCCGCTTCAAGCAAGGGGCTGAAGCCCGCTGTTGAGTTCTTCCTTTCCCGGTGACTTTGCAATAACCCTGCCATTGGCTTTTTGCATGTGCGATTCGTGCTGGGTACAATCCAGAGTGGACTAGACCACACTGGACCAGTCGTCATTCCCTGAGTGGAGAGAGGAGAAGCGCCATCGCACCGAACACCGCCGGGGCAGGGGCCGATTTGACGCCCGTTTGCCGAGGTACTCCTGTATTCCATCATTCGATACGGTTCGTTTTCTGGAAGGAGCAGCACCAATGAATGTAAAGCGTCTGTTGCTCGTTTTGGTCGTGCTGGCCCTCGCCACCGGGCTGGTGCTGCCGGCCGCCGCGCAGGATGCCCCCTCGGGGACATGGCTCGGTACCTGGCCCTATGCCGCCCCCGGCGTGCACAATCTGAATGGGTTCGCTGCCGGCGGACTGAATGACAACCTTGGCACCACCTACCGTCCGTTCGTCACACTCACCCCCGCCTACTTCATCTGGGCCGACAATGACTATATGCCCATGCTGGCGGAATCGTGGGGCTTCGTGGATGACAACACGGCCTATGAATACACGATCAAGGAAGGCGCGACCTGGAGTGACGGCAGCCCGGTGACAGCGCAGGATGTCGTGGATACGTTCGACATCGGCCGCATCCTCAACTGGACGCAGTGGACGTTCCTGACCAGCGTCGAGGCCGTGGATGACAACACCGTGCGCTTCAATTTCACCGAAGGCGGCGCGTCACCGAATGCCGAACGCCTGATCCTCAAGGAATACGTGGTAGACAGCGCGACCTATGGCGACCTGGCCGCTCAGGCCCGCCAGGTGGTGGCCGATGGCGCGGAGAGCGGTTCGGATGCATGGGCAGCTGTGGCGACCGCCATCGAGGAATTCCGCCCCGAAACCCTCAACGCGACCGGCCCCTACAGCTACGCGCTGAGCGATGTGGGCGAAGCCTTCATGACGCTGCACTGGCAGCCGAACAGCCTGTATTCGGATTCGGTACAGTTTGGCGACATGAAGCTGTGGGCGGGCGAAACCGAAGTTACGACCCCGCTGGTGCTGAGTGGTGAACTGGCCTATGCGACCAACGTCTATCCGCCGGCGACGATTCAGTCGTTTGCCGATGCGGGCATTCGCCTGATCACGACGCCGCGCGGCTACGGCCCCGCCCTGCTGTTCAATTTCGCGGTGCCGCCGTTCGATAACGTTCTGGTGCGCCAGGCGATGGCCCACGCCATCAACCGCGACCAGAGCGCGCTGCTGACCAACGGCCTTGGCGCGCACGGCACGATTTACCTGTCGGGCGCGCTCGACTCGGTGACGCCCAACATCCTCAGCCCTGAGACGGTGGACAGCCTCGACCGCTACGAGTACAACCTCGACACGGCGGCGGCCCTCATGGAACAGGCCGGCTACACGCGCAACGCCGATGGCAAGTGGGCCGACGCCGATGGCAACACGATCAGCGTCGAGTACACCTTCCCGGCCGACTTTGCCGACTTCAGCGCCGCTGCCCGCGATGCGACCGCCCAACTCAACGAGTTCGGCTTCGACATCACCGAGCGCGCGCTGCCGTGGCAGGAAGCCGCCGCCGCCATTCGCGCCAGCGACTTCGACCTGTCGGTGTGGAGCTGGGGCGCGGGTTCGCCCTTCGCCTATCAGAACATGAACAACCCGGTTCGCCGCTGGACGACGGCGCTGGCCGAAGATCAAACCGGCCTGATGCTCGACATCCGCAATTTCGACTACAACGGCGAAGTCATTGATCTCAACGACCTGATCCTCAACGTGAGCAAGGGCATGGACCTGGAGGCGCAGATGGAACGCGCCGACTACCTGGCCACGCTGCTGAACAGCCAGATGCTGTACATTCCGTTGAACGAAATGCTCAGCGTCGAGCCGCTCAACGAAACCAGCATCGCCGGTGCGCCTGCTGACGGCGACCCGATTTACCTCAACCCGGCCAACGAAGGGTTCATCGTCCCGCTCATCCTGGACGGTACGCTGCACCCGGCCGGCTAGTTTGTAAGCCCTCACCCCCGGCCCCTCTCCCTACCGCGCGTAGACACAGCGGATCGGGAGAGGGGTGCGGGCCAAGGGAAGGCATAGCAACCTCACCCCCCAACCCTTTCTCCGTGGGGAGAGGGGGAGAAAAGCATAGTTTCTAAGGGGCAAGGTGTGCCTTGCCGCTACAAACCGCATTTCACCGCTCACCAGAACGGGGAGCGGGGCCGGGAGTGAGGTTGAGATTCCGGGGAATGCGGGTTCGCAAGCCAGTTTAGTAAAAGTCTTTTCCTTCGAGGCTTTGAAATGGATGTTCCTTCGGCTCCACCACTGCCGGCGCAGGAAACGGCCTCCGGGCGCAAGTTAACGCTGCGCGCGCGGTTTCGCCGTCTGCGGCGCAGCTATACCTTCCGCATTGTCGTTTCCGGCCTGATCACGATCTGGGCGGTGACGACCTTCACCTTCTTCCTCATCCGCCAGATGCCAGGCAGCCCGGTCGAAGTCAAGATTGACGAGCTGATGACCCGCCAAAGCCTGACGTATGAGGAGGCTTATCGGGCCGCTGCGACGATCTTCAATTTCGACCCCGACCGCCCGGTGCTGCTGCAATACGCCGATTTCTGGGGCGACCTGCTGCAGGGCGACCTCGGCAACTCGATCACCAAGGGCGGCGTGACGGTGGGCAGCATCATTCTCCGCTACCTGCCGTGGACGCTGTTTTCGGTCGGGCTGGCACTGCTGATCAGCTTCTCGGGCGGCATCCTGATCGGGCTGGCGATGGGCTACTGGCGCGGCTCGTGGTTCGACAACATCATGACCACGTTCGCCTCGATTCTATCTGGCCTGCCCGACTACATCCTCGCGCTGCTGATCATCGTCGTGTTCGGCGTGCAGCTGCGCTGGTTCGATATCGGCTCGGTGCGCGGCGGCGTAGACCCCACCATCACGCCAGGCTTGACCCTCGAATACATCAGCAGCGTGCTCAAGTTCGCATTCATGCCGATCCTGGTCTATGTGCTAGCCTCCATCGGCACGTGGATATTGTCTATGAAGAGCAGCACGCTGAGCACACTCGGCGAGGACTATGTGACGGTGGCCAAGGCGCGCGGCCTGCCCGAACGGCGCATCCTGAGCGCCTATGTGGGCCGCAACGCGATGCTGCCGCTCGTCACGCGGCTGGCGATCAGCGTCGGGCTGGTGGTGGGCGGCGCGGTCATCATCGAGGAGATGTTCCAGTACCCGGGGCTGGGACGCAATCTGCTGGTGGCGATCAACAGCCGTGATTACACGACCATGCAGGGCATCTTCCTCGTCATCACCATTTCGGTCGTCTTCGCCAACATCTTCGCCGATTTCGTGATCGGCTGGCTGGACCCGCGCGTGCGCATGGGCGCGGGAGATTCCAACTCATGATCGGGCTGGAGACGGTTGCCACACCGGCTGGATTGCTGATCGGCGTACTGTGCGGACTGGTTCCCCTGGGCGCGGGGGTGTACTACAAGCAGTACCGCGCCGGGCTGATCGGCCTGATCGCCTGCACGGTGACCGGTTTCGGCTGCGGGCTGCTGGGCGGCCTGCCGATGATCGCGCTGACGTACGCGGTCGTCATCAGCTATGCCTATGTCAACAAACAAGACCCGTTCACGTCACGCATGGCGCTGGAGGATGTGGACTTCAGCGAAACGCGCCGCGAGCATTTTCAGCGCGTGATGGCACGCATTGGCGAACGGACGCGCGCTTCGATACGCGCGCTGACGCGCAACAAGGCTGGGTTCGCCGGCTTTCTCGGCATCATGTTCTTCGTCCTCGTTACGGTGTTCGGGCCGCTTTTCATTCGCTATGAAGGCGAAACGCACATGGAACGGCGCGCGCCGGGCGCGCTGGCGCTGGTGGCCCCGCCGAGCGAGGGACACCCGCTCGGGCTGGACTGGAAGGGGCGCGACGTGCTGTCGCACATGGTGCATGGCGGCCAACGGCTGATCGCTACCTCGATTCAGGCCGGCATTATCGCCACTGCACTGGCCGTTGCGCTGGGGTCGGCGGCGGGCTTGCTCGGCGGCCCGGTGGATACCGTATTGAGCGCGATCGCCAATTTCATCCTGACAATACCGGGCTTCCCGCTGCTGATCGTCCTGGCCGCCGTCGTAGACTTCGACAGCGATTTCATGCTGGCGGTGCTGTTTGGGGTGCTCAACTGGCCGACGCTGATGCGGGCAGTACGGGCGCAGGTGATGAGCCTGCGCGAACGCGACTACGTGCAGGCCGCCATGGTGCTCGATCTGGGGCTGTGGCATGTGATTTCGCGCGAAGTGTTCCCGAATATGGTCAGCTATATCAGCATCAACTTCATCTTCACGATTCGCGTAGCGATGTACTCGATCATCGGCCTCACCTTTCTGGGCATGGTGCCGCTGCGCGACCCCGACTGGGCGGTGATGATCTTCACCGGCCGCCAGCAGGGGGTGCTGTTTCTGCCCGAGGCCGCCGGGATGCTGCTGTCGCCGATCATCGCCATCGCCTTGTTCCAGCTCTCGCTGGTTCTGTTCGCCCGCTCGCTGGAGGAGATTTTCAATCCCCGGCTGCGGAGTGGTTTGTGAGGGCCGGCCGATGACCTACGACCGTGACCATGTGGTGTTGAGCGTGCGCGACCTGTCGGTGACGTACAAGGCCGAGCGCGGCCTGGTGCAGGCCGTCAGCCACGCCTCGTTCGATTTGCACGCTGGCGAAACGCTGGCGCTGATCGGCGAGAGCGGCTGCGGCAAGACGACGCTCAACCTCGCGCTCATCCGCCAGCTTCCGAAAACTGCCAGCACGTTTGGCGATGGCATCTTCTATACCTACCGCGATGGCCGCCAGATCAACGTGCTGGAACTGAACGACCGTGACATGCGCCGCTTTTTGTGGTCGGAGTGCGCGATGGTCTTTCAGGGGGCGCTCAATTCGCTCAACCCGGTCATTCGCGTGCGCGATGTCGTGTTCGAAACGGCGCGCGCGCACGGGATGAAGCGCGAAGAAGCCTACAAGCGCGCGTTGAAGCTGCTCGAACAGGTGCGGCTGGACGCCGAACGGGTGATGCGCAGCTATCCGCACGAACTGAGCGGCGGAATGCGCCAGCGCGTGCTGCTGGCTCTCAGCCTGATCCTGCGCCCGCAGGTCGTGATCATGGACGAGCCGACGACGGCGGTGGATATCCTCACCCAGCGCTCGATCCTCGACGTGCTCAAGCAACTGCGCGACGAACTAAACTTCAGCGTGATCTTCATCAGCCACGACCTGGCGGTGGCGGCTGAAATCGCCGACACCGTCGCCACGATGTATGCCGGGGAAATCGTCGAAAGAGGCCCGGTCAACGAAGTGTTCTACCGGTCACGGCACGCCTATACGCTCAACCTGCTCAATGCGGCCCCCCGCCTGAGCGTGGGCGTGGAGCGGCTGGAGAGCATCGCCGGCAAGCCGCCGGATTTGATCGAACCGCCAACGGGTTGCAAGTTCCACGAACGGTGCAGCTTCGCCACCGCCGTTTGTGCGCAGGTTCAGCCGCCGCTGGTGGAGTATGAGGGTGGGCACCTGGCGGCCTGCCATGAAACCGGGCGCGTGCTGATTGAAGCGCGGGAAACCCGGCTAGTGAGCGCGCCATGACGCCGATAATCGAACTACGCCATGTGAACCGTTCATTCATCAAGGACAAGCAGGTCATCCCCGTATTGCAGGATGTCAACCTCAGCATCGAGGAGAACGAGATTATCTGCCTGGTGGGGGAAAGCGGCTGCGGCAAAACGACCACCGGCAAGATCATCGTCGGCCTGCTCGACCCCAGCCAGGGCGAGATGCTGATTGACGGACAGCCCATCGCCAACCACGACAAGCAGGCGCAGAAGCGCATTCGCCGCCAGTTCCAGATTGTGCATCAAGACCCGTTCGCGTCGTTGAACCCGGCCCACACCATCGGCGATATCCTCAGCTTCCCGCTGCGGCGGCACAAAATGGTGACCGGAACCGGCAGCCTGCGGCGGCGCATCTGGGAACTGCTGACGATGGTGGACCTGACGCCGCCGGGCGACATCGTCAACAAGTACCCGCATCAACTGAGCGGCGGCCAGCGCCAGCGCGTGAGCATCGCCCGCGCCCTCACGGTGCAGCCACGCCTGGTTGTGGCGGACGAAGCGGTGAGCATGGTGGACGTCAGCATTCGCATCAGCCTGCTCAAAATGCTGCACCGGCTGCGCGAGGAACTCGGCCTGACGATTATCTTCATCACGCACGACCTGGCGCTGGCCAAGTATTTCGCGTGGGAGGGCCGCATCGCCGTCATGTACCTGGGGCGCATCGTCGAGATGGGCCGCACGCCGGATGTGATCGCCAACCCGGCCCACCCCTACACGCGGGCGCTGCTGGCGGCTGTGCCGGAGGCCGACCCCGACCTGACGCGCAGCAAGCACGTGCTGCAACTGCGTTCGGATGAAATCCCGCGCCTGACGGCCATTCCGCCGGGCTGCGCCTTTCATCCGCGCTGCCCGTTCTACGTGCCGGGCCTGTGCGACGTGGACGTACCAGCGCTCGGCGCAGCGCCCGGCTTCGTTCAGCAGGCGTCATGCTGGCCGCTGCAAAAGGGGCTTCCGCTCGTGCCGGCGGGCCTTACGCCCGAAATGACTGCCGATGCTCGACCGTGACACGCTGCGCACGCTGCTCAGCCTCGGCGCGCTGGTGGGTATCGGCGGGCTGCTGCTGGCGTTCGTCGAACCGCCGGGCAGCGCCGAGCAGGTGATCAGTGTGTGCAGCGCGGTGATTGGCGGCACGCTCATCCTCATCGTGGTGCTGGTATCGCGGTTTCAGCGGCAGCGAGGCGCATGAAAATGATTGATGCGAACGCGCCCAAACCGATTTACGAGCAAATCAAGGAATACATCCTGCTGCAGATTCAGTCGGGCGAATACGCGCAGGGTGACCGTATTCCCAGCGAACGCGCACTCAGCGAAACGCTGCATGTCAACCGGCAGACGGTTAAGAAGGCGCTCGATGAGTTAATTCACACCGGCCATCTCTCGGTGCAGATTGGCAAGGGAACCTATGTCAGCCAACGCAAATTCGATATGCAGCTCGAAACGCTGACCAGCTTCACCGAAGAGATGATGCAGCGCGGCCAGCGGGCCTCGAGCCGGGTTCTGAGCCAGGGCATTTCGCTGGCCACGCTGGCTGAGTCGCATTTACTGCAAATGCCGACCGGCGCGTCCATCGTCAACATTGTGCGGCTGCGGCTGGCCGATGATATGCCGATGGCGATTGAACACACCCAATTGGTCGAGGCCTACTGCCCGGGCCTGCTGAACGGCCACGACTTCAGCGCCGAATCGCTGTATGACGTGCTGCTGCGCCAATATGCGATCCGGCTGGTGCGCGCGGAACAAACGATTGGCGCACGCCGCGCGACGGCTGAGGAATCGAGCCTGCTGGACGTGCTGCCGGAAGACCCGATTCTGGCGATCACCCGTATCACTTATGGCGAGAGAGGCCAACGGGTAGAGTTCACGCGGTCGGCCTATGCCGGAACACGCTATCTATTGCAGGCCGTGCTGAAAAGCGCGCGGGCCTAACAACCCCTCACCCCCGGCCCCTCTCCCTCGCAAGCGGAGAGAGGGGAAGCGCAACGGCGCACCGAACCAGGGGGCGAGGCCGGAGGATAAGGGTAAACCAGCATGTCTGTTCAACAACCCGCCACGCTTGAAGCCCGCATCGGCCAGATGTTGTTCGCCGGGTTCGAGGGACTCGAAGCGCCTCCGTATATCCTCGACTGGCTGCGCGAGGGCCGGCTGGGCGGCGTGATCCTGTTCGCCCGCAACGTGGAAAGCCCGGCACAGGTGGCCGCGCTGACCGATTCGCTGCAGGCCGCCGCCCCGTACGGCGCGATCATCAGCATTGACCAGGAAGGCGGAACGGTCGCGCGGCTGCGGGCTGGTTTCAGCGAAAGCCCGGGCGCAATGGCGCTGGCGAGTGCGCCGGACAGCGAGCGGTGGGTCGAGCGCATGTCGCGCATGCTGGCGCTCGAACTGCGCGCGCTCGGCATCCACTGGAATTACGCGCCGGTGGTGGACCTCACCTACGGCGCGGGCAATCCGTCGCTCGGCACACGCTCGTTCGGCCACGATCCGGCGCTGGTGGGCAAACTGGCGGCGGCAGCGGTGCGCGGCTTCCAGAAGGCCGGCATCGCGGCCAGCCCGAAGCACTTTCCGGGCCTCGGCCAAACCGACGTGGATACCCATATCGCGCTACCCGCGCTCGATACCCCGCTCGATCATCTGCTCGGTGCAGACCTCGTGCCGTATCGCGCCGCGCTGGCGGCCGGGGCGTCATCGGTGATGATCACGCATGTGCTGTACCGCGCACTTGACGCCGAATACCCTTCGACGCTTTCACCGCAGGTAGTCAGGCGGCTGCTGCGCGGCGAACTGGGCTTCGACGGCGTGGTAACGACCGACTGCCTGGAGATGAACGCGATTACCGAGCATTACGGCGCGGCGGAAACGGCTGTGCTGGCGGCCCTCGCCGGCATTGACGCCCTGCTCTTTTCGCACACACACTCGCGGCAGGAAGCGGCCTATGACGCGCTGATGGAAGCGGTTCAAAGCGGACGCGTGCCCATGCAGATCGTGGACGAGGCTAACCGGCGGCTGGCGGCGTTCAAGGCGCGCTACCTGCTGCCGCGCGCCGATCTGGCGGTGGTGGACTCGGCGGAACACCGGGCGCTGGCGAACGAGGCCGGGCGCGCCGGCACAACGATGCTGCGCCGGGGCGCTGCGCTGCCGCTGGCGGGCCGGGTGGGCGTCATCGAGTTCGCGTCTGCGCTGGACAGCGGCATCGGCGAGGTGGACGGCCTGACCGGCTTCAGCCGCCTGCTGCGCGCGCGACTGCCGGATGCCGAAGTGAATATTCTGCGCGGCAATGTGGGCGATGCTGATGCGCTGGCGCTGGCAGGCCGGGCAGAACCGCTTGTGCTGGCCGTTCGCAATGCCCATCTGAACGACGAGCGGTTGCAGGCGGCGCAAAGCCTGCTGAACGCGGCCCGGCAGAGCGTGCTGGTGTGCCTGCGCAACCCGTATGACGCGGGCGCGCTGACCGGGGCGGACAGTGTGCTGTGCACCTGCGGCGACAGCACGCCATCACTGGAAGCGGCGGTGGCGGCCTTGCTCAGCGATTACGCGCCGGTTGGCCGACTTCCGGTCGAGGTGACACTGCCATGACGACACTGACCGGGTTGGAGGTGCTGATCGGGCGGGATTTCGCCGAACTGCGCGGGCGGCGGGTGGGCCTGCTGAGCAACCCGAGCGCCGTCACCCGCGATCTCGTCAGCGCCTACCGATCCTTTGCGGACTCTCCCGGCGTAGACTTGCGCGCCCTGTTCGGCCCAGAGCACGGCTTCGCCGCGTCGGCTACCGATGGCGCGCACGTCGAATCGAGCGTGGACGCCCGTACCGGCGTTCCCGTCTACAGCCTGTATGGGCCGTCGCTGCGCCCATCCGTCGAAATGCTGGACGGGATTGATGTGCTGGTGTGCGACATTCAGGACATCGGCGTGCGCTACTACACCTTCGCCTGGACGGTCAGCATCGCCATCGAAGCCGCTGGAGAGGCGGGGATCGAAGTAATCGTCCTCGACCGGCCCAATCCGCTCGGCGAGAGGATTGACGGGCTGCCCGGCTCGGATGAATTCGCATCGCTGGTCGGCCTGCATCCGATTCCCGCCCAGCACGGGCTGACGCTCGGTGAACTGATGCGGCTCGTCAACCGCCAATGGAGCCCCACGCCCGCGGCGCTGACCGTCATCCCGTGCCAAGGCTACACGCCCGGTGCGGCGTGGGCGGAAAGCGGGCTGCCGTTTGTGCCGCCTTCGCCCGCCATGCCCCACATCAGCACGGTGCTGCAGTACCCCGGCGCGTGCCTGCTGGAAGGCACGAACCTGTCGGAAGGGCGCGGCACGGCACTGCCATTCGAGATTTGCGGCGCGCCGTACGTCGAGGCTGAGGCGCTGGCCGATGCTCTGAACGCGCTCAACCTGCCGGGCGTGCGCTACCGGCCGCACGTGTTTCGCCCAACGAGCAGCAAGCACGCTGGCGAAACCTGCTTCGGCGTTCAGGTGCATGTGACTGGCCCGGCGTATCGTCCGCTGGCGGCGTGGGTGGCCGTGCTGCAAGCCATTCGCCATCTGTACGCAGACGAGTTCGAGTGGCTTCCATCCTATTCCGGCTCCACCATGCGGCCCTTCGACCGGCTGGCAAGGGGCGAGGCGCTGCGCGGGCAGGTGGACGCCAACACGCCGCTCGACCTGCTGACGGCCGAATGGGACGCCGCCGCCGTCGAGTGGCGCGCGCTGCGCGAAGAGGCGCTCCTGTATCCGAGAAAGCACATCTCGTGAACGCGCTTGCGACGGCAGTTGACGCGGTGGTGCAAGCGCAGGTTGGGCGCACGTTCCCGGCCTGTTCAGTGTGCGTGGCGCATGGTGGCCGCGTTGTTCTGGAGAAGGCCTGGGGCTGGCTTGACCCGGAAACGCGCCTGCTGCCCGCGCAGGCGAATACGCTGTTCGACTTCGCCTCGCTGACCAAGCTGGTCACGACGACGGCGCTGCTGGCCCTCTTGGGAAAGCACGGCCTGGGCGTAGATACGCCGCTGGTCGAGATCGTGCCGGAGTTTGGCGCAGTTAACCCGCGCGGGATTGATGGCGGCCAGGACCCGCACAGCAAGGACCATCTGCCCACGCCCGCTGCCATGGAAGGACAGCAGGTGGATGTGGGATCGGTGACACTGCGTCACCTGCTGACGCACACCAGCGGCCTTCCTCCGTGGCGCGATGTGTACAAGGCGGCGGGTCCAGCGCCTGCCCCGCCCGGCCAGCCCGACCCGCTGCCGCACCCGGCCCGTTGGGCCAACGCGCTGGCCGCGCTAGTACAGTACCCGTTCGTGGCGCCCCCGGATGGCGTCGTGCGCTACAGCGACATCGGCCTGCTGCTGCTCGGCGAGGCGGTGGCCCGGCTGCATGCGAGCGGCGATTTGGAAGCCGCGATTCGGCGGCAGGTGATCGATTCGCTTCCGCCCGGCGAGCTTGGCTTCAATCCGGTGGGCAGCGGGATGAAGGCGCGCGAACAGACTGCGCCAACCGAGGATGACCCAACCTGGCGCAAGCGCCGCGTGTGGGGTGAGGTACACGACGAAAACGCCTGCGGTGTGGGCGGAGTGGCTGGTCACGCCGGGCTGTTCGGCACGGCGCGGGCGCTGGCGGCCTTTGGGCTGCGCTGGCAGAAGGAACGCGAACCGTTCGGGGTGCCGGCCGCCGTGCGCGATGCCGCAATCAGCGAACAAGCGACCACCGGCGGCGTGCGGCGCGGGCTGGGCTTTGCGCTGAAGGCGGCTGAGGATTCGATGGCCGGGGACAGGCTTAGTATGGCCAGCTTCGGCCATTCCGGCTTCACCGGCACAACGCTGTGGATTGACCCGGAAGCTGAACTGGTGATCGCGGTGCTGACCAATTCGGTCTACTACGGCCGGCACAGCGAGGCTTACGCCCGCACGCACACCTTCCGGCGCGCGCTGCACGACGCCATCGCTGAGGCCTGCGAAGGGTGAAAGGATGACACGTCCATGCTGCGCGTGATCGGGCTGTTATCGGGAACTTCGGCGGACGGCATTGACGCGGCGCTGTGCGAGATTGACGGCGCGCCGCCGAAACTCAGCGCCCGCATCGTGCGCGGCCAGACGTTGCCCTACGCGCCGGCGCTGCGCGAACGGATTCTGGCGGCTATGCAGGCGGGCGGGGCCGACGCGCAGGAGATGGCCGTGCTGAACGTCGAGATCGGAAAATCATTCGCGCAAGCGGCGCGGGAGGTTGCGGGCGAGGACTGCGACCTGATCGGCTCGCACGGGCAGACGGTCTGGCATCAGGTGGAGGCGGACGGGCGCGTGACGGCCACGCTGCAAATCGGCGAGGCGGCCGAAATCGCTGAACGAACCGGATTGACGGTCGTCAATAACTTTCGCGCCCGCGATGTGGCCGCCGGTGGGCAGGGCGCGCCGCTGGTGGGCTATCTCGACTGGCTGCTGCTGCGCCACGAAAGCGAATGGCGGGCGGTGCAGAATATCGGCGGCGTCGGCAATGTCACTTTTCTGCCGCCGCTGAACGCGCCCGGCGCGCGGATGATGGCCTTCGATACCGGGCCGGGCAACGCCCTGCTCGACAACCTGGCCGCGCTGATGTCGAACGGCCGCCTGAGCTACGACGAGGATGGGGCGTGGGCGGCGCAAGGCCGAGTGGATGAAGGCTGGCTGGCCGAGCTGATGGAGCACCCGTATTTCCGCCAGCCGCCGCCCAAAACAACCGGCCGCGAGTTGTTCAGCCCGGCGATGGCGGCGGAACTAAAGCTGGATGGCCAGCGGCGCGGCCTCGACGAGGCGTCGGTGCTGGCGACGGTCACCGCGCTGACGGCCGAGAGCATCGCTGCCGCCTGCCGTAATTTCCCGCCTGCGCCAGTGAGCGAGCTTATTCTGGCGGGCGGCGGACGGTTGAACCGCACGCTGGTGGCGATGCTGCGCCAGTGGCTTACCCCGGCCCGCGTGTCAGTGAGTGACGACTACGGCATAGATGGCGACTTCAAGGAGGCGCTGCTGTTCGCGGTGCTGGCCTACGAAACGTGGCACAACCGCATCGGCAGCCTGCCCGAACAAACCGGCGCGGCGCATGGATCGGTACTCGGCCAGATTACGCCGGGCGCAAATTATGCCGCGCTGCTGCGGCGCACCTGGAGGCCGTAAATGGCGTTCATGGGCATTGACGGCGGCGGAAGCACATTGCGCGTGGCGGTGGTGGATGCCGCGCTGGTTCCGCAGGCGGTGGCCACACGCGCGACTGCCAACCCGAGTGTGATCGGCCACGAGGCCGCCGCCGCGCTGATTCAGGACGCCATGCGCGAGGCGCTGTCGCAAACCAGCGTGCCGGTCGAAGCGGCCGCTATCGGCGTCGCGGGGGCATCGGCCGCCCATTCGACCGACTGGCTGCTGCGCGTCGTGCGGGAGGTGCTTCCCAACGCTCTGATCGTTCCCAGCACCGACCTGATGATCGCGCTGGTGGGCGCGCACGGCGGCCTGCGCGATGTGATGGTGCTGGCGGGAACGGGCAGCGTGGCGCTGGCGATTGGCGCGCAGGGCCAACCGGTGCAGTCCGGTGGCTGGGGCTATCTGCTCGGTGACGAGGGCGGCGGCTACTGGCTGGCGATGGAGGCCCTGCGCGCCTGCGCCCGCTGGCACGACGGGAACGAGCCGCAAGCGGGCGAACTGGCGCGGCGGGTGGTGACGGCGCTCGGTTTAGCGCGCGGGATTGACCTCATCCCGTGGGTCTACCGCCAGCCGCCGCCGACGCGGGAGATCGCGCAGCATGCGTCGCTCGTGATCGAAGCGGCCAGCGAAGGGGATGCTTACGCGGCGGCGATTGTGGCGCGTGGGGCGGCGGCGCTGGCGGGTATCACGCGCTCGGCCATCGCGCGGGCAGGGCTGAGTGCGCCGGCCGTTCAGTTTTGCGGGGGCTTACTTGGCTTTGATAATGCACTGAGCGCAGCGCTGTGCGCGGAACTGGGACTGAGTGAACGGCCCGTTCCGCTGTATGCGCCGGTCATCGGCGCGGCGCTGCTGGCAAAGATCCGGCTGGAAGGATGAGGACCACATGCTGACCGAATCGCAGAACCCGAAAACGGCGGACATTGACCAGCTCGATACGCTGGCCATGCTGACTGCCATCAATCTCGAAGATCAGAGCGTGCCAAATGCGGTGGGGGCGGCCCTGCCCGCTATCGCGCAGGCGGTGGACGCAGTTGCCGCGTGTCTGCGCTCTGGCGGCCGCCTGTTCTACATCGGCGCAGGCACCAGCGGACGCCTCGGCATTCTCGACGCCTCGGAGTGCCCGCCGACCTATGGCACGCCCCCCGAACTGGTGCAGGGCATCATCGCCGGCGGTGAGCACGCCATCTTCGACGCGGTCGAGTTTGTCGAAGACGATGAGGTGGCCGGGGCCAACGATCTGGCAGCGCGTGGCTTGACGGCGCACGATGCGGTCGTGGGCATCGCCGCCAGCGGGCGCACGCCTTACGTGCTGGGCGCGCTGCGCTATGCGCGGGAAACCGGCGCGGTGACGGTCGGCGTGTCGAACAACGCGCCCGCCCCGGTGCTGGATGCGGCCGATATCGCGGTGGCAGTCGTCACCGGGCCAGAGGCGATTGCTGGCAGCACACGCATGAAGGCCGGCACGGCGCAAAAGCTGGTGCTCAATATGATCAGCACCGGCGTGATGATCAAGCTCGGTAAAGTCTATGGCAACCTGATGGTGGATGTGCAGGTGCGCAACGACAAGCTGCTGCAGCGGGCGCGGCGGATCGTGGCGCAGGTGGGCCACGTGGACGACGCTCGAGCCGCTGAACTGCTTGAACTGGCGCAAAACGACGTGAAGACGGCGATTGTGATGGCCCGCACCGGCGCGAACGCCACTGAAGCGCGCGCGCGGCTGGATGAGGCGGACGGCTTTTTGCGCAAGGTGATTGATTAGGGCTGGCGGTTCGCTGGCCATAGACGAGTGGAGAGATGTAATCGTGACCGATATGCTGGTCAAGCTGTATGCCCTGCCCCCGCTGGAAGCGGACATCGCGGCGCTGGCCGCGCAAGGCATCATCGTCCGCCGGGGACTGCCGCCGGAGAAGCACCTGGTGCTCGAATGGGTAGCGGCCCACTTCAGCGACTACTGGGCCAGCGAGTGCGATGCCGCCTTCAACCGCCAGCCGCCCAGCATCTGGCTGGCGGTGCATGAGGGCGCGCTGGTGGGCTTCGGCTGCTACGACACCACGGCGCTCGGTTTCTTTGGCCCAACCGGCGTCGCCGAGTCCATGCGCGGCCGGGGCACGGGCAAGGCACTGCTACTGGCCTGCCTGCACGCCATGCGCGACGTGGGCTATGGCTACGCGGTGATCGGCGGCGTGGGCCCGGCCGATTTCTATCAGCGCGCAGCGGGAGCGCAAGTGATTGAGGACTCGACGCCGGGTATCTACGCGGGTCTGCTGCGCCGCCCGCCGGCCAGCGCGCCAGAAAGCGCATGAATCTGGCGAGCCGACAGGCAGCGTGAGGCGGGCTACGTCCCCAGCAGATTGAAGCGTTCGAGGATATCGCGCGAGACGGCCGCCACATCGGTACCATAGCGTTCACGGGACGCCTGCACAACGCGCTGCGCCAATACGGGATCTACTGATCCGAGCAGCGGCAGCGTGCGCATGGTGAACGGGTGCTCGACTTCGCCACCGATCAGCAGCTTGGTGGCGGCCGTGTATTTCGGCAGATTGATCAGATCATCGGCATCCAGCGCCGGGTACATTTCGCTGGCCAGATCCTGGGCGTCCTTCATGCCCAGCCGGAAACTGATTAGCGTGCCGACATTGCCGAAGATCGCGTCCTGTACTTTGTGCTCAATCTGCGTGAGATACTGATTCGCCAGCACACAGACCATTCCGTACTTGCGCCCTTCGCTCAACATGGTGGCGAACAGCTCGGTGGCGAAGTTCTGGAACTCGTCCACATACATCACGAAATCGGGGCGCTGATCGGCGGGCATGTCGGCGCGGCCAAGGGCGGCGATGAGCAGGCGCTGAACGAGCAGCAGGCCGAGAAACTGCGCGTTGTCTTCCCCGACAAGGCCCTTGGACAGGTTGACCAGCAGAATACGCCGCTTGTCCATAATCTCGCGGAAGTTGAGCGCCGTCTTACGCTGGCCGATGATATTGCGCACGCGCTCATCGCCCACGAAGCGGTTGAACTTGCTGACCAGAAAGTCGAGGATTTCCGACTGGTGGTAGTCACTCGTTCTGGCGATTTGTTCTTTCCAGTAGAGTATCACCATGGGGTCGGTCACGTACGGAAGCAATGATTCCACGTATTTCCGGCTGGAGAGCACGCGCACAACCTCGATGAGCGTGTTGCCAGGCACTGCCATGGCGGTGAGCATGGCCATACGCACGTTGTGCTGGAAACGCGGTCCGACAATGCCGATCTGCCCCGGGTCGTACATGCGCATCAGCATAGCGATGAATTCGGTGACGATGCGCTGCTTCTGCTGCTCGGAGGTGTACTCAAGCAGGTTCATCCCAATCGGGCGTTCGTTGTCGGCGGCGTTGAAGAGGATCACGTCCTCGGCCCGCGACTCGGGCAGATGGGCGAGAATGTCATGGATCAGGTCACCATGCGGGTCCACCACGCACACGCCATCGCCGCGCGCGATATCCTGCAATACCATCTGCGACAGCAGCGTGCTCTTGCCAGTGCCAGTTTTGCCCAGGATGAACACATGGCGGCGGCGGTCGTCGTAGCCCTGGACAATCGGCGCGGGCCGGCCCCGCATTCGGGCGATGCTCTCGCCATACACGGTGCCGGCGGCCGGCATTCTGGAGGGAGGCAGGATCGGCTTGGCGGCCAACCAACGAACGCCGGGCAATCCGTTGCGCAGCGGAACCGGCAGACGGAAGGTGAAGGCCGCTTCCGACTCGCTGACCAGGTAGCGCAGGCGGGCCAGATTGCGATCCTCGACCGGGTTGAGCCAGCGTTCCAGATCAAGGTTGCGGCAGTTGCGCACGGCCGCAGCGAACTTTTCCGGCGTATCAGCCACGAAAACCTGCCAGCCGCCATAGAGGGCATTGCCCACTGCTTGCGGCGGGCCAAACAGGGAGGCGGCGGCCGCTTCGGCAAAATGGGCGTTCACCGCGCGGCTGCCGAGCACGTTCACCTGCAGCAGATAGGCGCGCGCGCTCAAATTGCCGAGCTGGTTGATGGCCACCTGGCTGGCTGTCTGGCGCTGCAGGCCCTTCCACGCATGGGATTCAGCGCCATGCACCGGAACCGTCACATCCTGCGCAGCCGAATAGGTGCCAAACGCTTCCCGCAGGACGTGCGTCTCCCACGAGAAGAGCACCGTGGGCTGCAGATGAATGCTCATCATCGTGGGCCCGGGCTGTTTGAGCAGTGTGGCGCACAGAGCATGCAAATCTAACGAGGCCGGCAGGAACGGATACACCACTGGTACGCCGCCATCGGCGGTGTGTTCTTCGCGGCGCACAATTTCGCAGGCCGTAGTCGCTTCAAACGGGCACAGCAGCCGGGCCAGTTCCTGCTCGTCCCACACACTCTCGAAC
>JAEURB010000220.1 GCA_016788435.1 Anaerolineae bacterium
CGGCGACTATCCGCTCGAACCGTATCTGCCCACCCTGCTGCTCAACCAGAGCGACGTTTTCGCGCCGCCGCTCATCCCGTTCGTGCTGCCGGGCGGCGAACTGCGCGTGACCGTCGAGCGGCCAGACGGGCGCTCCGATTCGTTCGCGGCCGCGCTGACGCAAAGCTGGATCGGCACGACCGCGCAGGACGAGCGAACGCGCTTCGGCGGCGGCCCGGTGGATGTTCTACGGCTGACGACTGGCAATCCTGATCTGACACACTATCCGTTCGATCAGTACGGCGAATACCACATCACGCTAGAAACCAGCCTGAGCGACACGTTTGGCAACGCCTACACGGGCGGCGGCCGCTACCGTCTGCTGGTCGCCGAGCCGCTCGAACTGCTGCCCGGCCTGCTCCCCGGCGCGCCGGTTCCAGCCGGTCAGCCCGTCTCGGCCGGGCTACGTATCTTGCCGCCGGTTCCGGCCAGCATCACCGCCGCTCTAACAGCAGTAGACCTGAATGGCGCGGCGCACACCACGCGCCTGAATGGGGACGCAGACCGCTATGGCGTCTTCGCGCCGCGCATTCCGTTCACGCCCGAACAGCCTGGCGAGTACCGCATGGACTTCACCGCCATCTACACCGACGCGGGCGGGCGCATGTGGGCGGGCAGCCTGCGCAGCGCCGGCGTGGTGGACGACCCGAATGGCCCGCTCATCGCGCATGGCGGGCGCGGCGCGTATGGTCAGGTTTCAGGCGCGGCCCCCGCGCGCTACAGTCTGGACGCGCTGAACGCGCAGACTGGCGGCGAAATCCCGCTGGATGGTGTGCCGTTCAATCAGCCGTTCTACACCGGAGCGCGCGCCCAAATCGGCGACAGCCCGGATTTCGGGCTGGCCTTCCCGCTGCACCTGCAGGACACCGCCGGCGATTGGACGCGCAGCCTGATAGAGGCAGGTCTTGCCAGCCCGCTCGATACCGCGCGCGGCGAACTTCCCGTGCAGATTCCCGGCCTCTCCTATGCCTATGTCTCAGCGGTGACTCCCGGCTTCAGCGTGCGCCAGCAGGCTGTGGGCGGCCCGGCGGCCGGTTTACCGGCCTGGGTGAGCGCCGATGATGCGCTCAATCAGCAAGTCGGGGCGGGTGTGAACGGGCTGTCGCCCGGCGATCTTGTCTTCTTGTTCGGCGGGGCGGTCGTGCGCGGGGAAGCTCGGCAAACGGCCGCCGGATACGCTGCGCTGGCGGCCGTCACAGACGATGACCCGGCGGCGCTGGGCGTTTTTGCGCGTCCGCCGGATGGCAACGCGCCGCTCGCCTTCATCCCCACTACGCTTGTTCCCGGCCAGCGCGTGACAGTGGGCGATCCGCTGCTCATCGGCGGTCAGGTCGCGCCGCCCGCGCCGGCGCAGGTCGAGGCCACCTTCACCCGGCCCGACGGCACGACCGAAACGGTGACGCTGGAGGCCGGCCCGTTCGGTTACGCCTTCGACCCGGCGGCGGCCATTCGGGCGGATCTGCCCGGCGTTTGGCGCGTGACTCTCACGGCGGCCACCGCCAGCGGAAGCGCCGGCGTGCCGGGTGCTGAAGAGGACACGTTCCTGATTTATGTGCTGCCGGAAGACGCCGAACCGCTGGCCTGGAATACCCTGTACCTTGATGCCGTGATACCAGGCTCGACGCCCTACAACTTCAACTTTGTGGCTCCGGATGGCTGGAAAGACGTGCGCGCTTACTGGACAGCAACGATGCCCGGCGCGGTGCTGGCCGATGGCGAGGCGCGGCTGGCCGGGCGCAGCCTGAGCGCGCAGTACAACCCGGTTGACTTGAACGCCAGCGCCGCCAACTTCGAGGTCGAGGGCCGGGCGAATGGGCCAGCGGGAAGCGACCCCGTCACCATCACGGTCGCCTTCACCGGCGTGGATGCTGATGGCTTCCCGCAAATCCAGGCGCGCACGTTCACGGTTCTCCACGACCGCCTGATTACGATGGAGCGCATGCCATGAAGCGGTCCGCCTTCCGCCTCGTGCTGGTGGGCGGCCTGCTGCTGGCCGCAGGGCTGACCGGCCTGCCGCGCAGCCAGCCCGCGCAAAGCCAGGCCGAGCCAACGCCGCTGCCGCTCTATGCTCTGCCCAATGCGGCGGTAGACCGGGCCTATACCGGCGGCAGCCTGGCGCTGCTGCCAGACGGCCGCACACTGGTCGTCGCCAATCCGCTGTCGAACAGCGTCACGATCACCATTCCCACTCAGGAACGGGTGATCGCGGAAGTGCCGGTGGGCCGCGAACCGCGCGCGGTGGCCATCACGCCGGATGGCGCGCTGGCGCTGGCCGCCAACCGCCTTGATTCGACGCTCAGCCTGATTGACATCGAGTCGGCGGCCGTCGTTGAGGTCATTCCGCTGGGCGGCGCGTCACCCGTGCAGGTCGTGACGGGCGAACGCGGCCTGGCCTACGTGGCGCTGCGCGAAAGCAATGAAGTCGTCGAAGTGGACGTGGCCGGGAGGGCGGTCATCCGGCGAATCGCGACCGCCCCTGCGCCGTCTGGGCTGGTGCTGTGGGGAGATTTCCTCTACGTCACGCACTTCTGGCCGGGTACGGTCAGCCTGATCTACCTGCCGCAAGGTGAAGTCGTTGGGCAGGCCAGCCTGTATCCGGGCGCGAGCCTGGCGGCGGCGCTGGCCCCCGATATCTCGCGCGGGCTGGCCTACGCACCACTCACCGAGTTACGCAGCCATGACCCCGCGCCGCTCTACGACAGTCTGGCGCTGCCGGCCGTCGCCCAACTGGACTTGCGCGCGCTGCAATCCGGCCCGCGCCCGCTGCCCCTCGACAGCCTGGATCGGCCGGTCAACCTGCCATTGAGCGCGGCGCTCGACCGCTTCCGCCAGTTGCTATATGTCGCCAACTTCGGCAGCGCGTCCATCACCGTGCTCGATCTGGCGGCAGATATGGCGCGGGCCAATATACCAGTCGGCAGCGGCCCGTTCGGACTGGCGCTCAACCCGGATTACAGCCTGCTCTACGTCCACAACCTGTTCGACGGCACGGTGAGCACGGTCAATACGCAAACCTTCGAAGTGGTGCGCGTGCAGGTCGTCGCGCCGCTCGGCGTGCCGGCGGATGTGATCATCGGCGCGCAAGCCTTCAACGGGGCTGCCGACCCGCGCATGACGACGCTGGACGGCGTGAGCTGCGCTACCTGCCATTTCGACGGCTTGAGCGACGGGCGCGTGTGGCAGGGCATCAACGGCGGCCGTAACACCCCGCTGCTGTATGGGCTGGCCGATACCGCCCCGTATCTGGCCGATGGCTCGTGGGATGATCTGGCGGATGTCGAGCTGAAGATTCGTGCGCTGCAAGCGGGCGAGGGCTTGATCGAGGAGCTGGAACAAGCCAGCGCGGCGGGTATTCATGCCGGCCTGTCGGATGACCTCGACGCGCTGACGGCCTGGCTGCTGCAGCTTCCCGCGCCGGTTCTCCCGCCCGCCGGTACGCCGGAGAGCCGGGAACGTGGCCGAACTGTCTTCACCGAACAGGGCTGTGAGAGCTGCCACAGCGGCCCGGCCTTCACCAGCCAGCAGCTTGCCGATGTGGGGACGGGCGAAGCGTTCGACACGCCGTCGCTGCGCTGGCTGGCGCTGAGCGCGCCCTACTTCCACGACGGCCGGGCGGCGACCCTGCGCGCCGTCTTCGAACTGCCCGGCGCGCACCAGCTCATTACCTCTGTACCCGCCGCTGACCTGGATGCTCTGCTCGATTACCTGCTGAGTTTGCCGGAACAGGGGTAACCCCACGCCACGCCCGCCGCAAATTGCGTGACGGGGCCCGCTTCAGACGCAAAACGCGCGCCGGGTGGCGCGCGTTCTATATGGACGTTGGTCTTGGCAGCCTAGATGTAGTCGTTCGGGTTGCCCTGCGAGCCCTTCTTGCCATCGGGCCAGGTCGTGCTTTCGTTGAAGCGCAGCCCGTCAATCTTGGCGCCTGTCATGTTGGCACCCGTCAGATTGGCCGAATTGAGCGTCGCCCCGCTGAGGTTGGCGTTGGTCAGGCGGGCCGATGACAGGTTCGCCCCGCTGAGATTCGCGCCCGTCAGGTTCGCGCCGTCGAAGTCGGTGCCGACCAGCAGCGCGCTTTGGAAGTCGGCATACGAGCAGTTGGAATTGC
>JAEURB010000268.1 GCA_016788435.1 Anaerolineae bacterium
GTTCCCGCACTCGCTCGGCATCTTCTACACCGCCGTTTCGCAGTGGCTGGGCTTTCTCAAGTACGGCGACGAGGGTAAGGTGATGGGCCTCGCGCCGTATGGCGAGCCGAAGGTCATGGACGAGATGCGCAAGCTCGTGCGCGTGCAGAGCGATGGCACGTTCGAGCTGGATCTCGACTACTTCGTGCATCACGCCGAGGGAGCCAGCATGACCTGGGAGGGCGGCGAGCCAACCATCGGCCTGCTGTTCTCGCCGAAACTGGTTGACCTGCTGGGCGAGCCGCGCGCGCCGCGCACCGAACTGACCCAATACCAGATGGACGTGGCACGCTCGCTGCAGGCTATGCTCGAAGAGGCCGAATTCGCCCTCGTCCGCAAGCTGCAGCGCGATACCGGCAAAACGGCGCTGACGCTGGCCGGCGGGGTCGCCCTCAACAGCGTCTTCAACGGTATGGTGCTCCCCCAAACCGATTTCACCGATATCTACATCCAGCCGGCCGCTGGCGACGCGGGTACCTCGCTCGGCGTGTGTTACTACATCTACCATCAGGTGCTGGGCAAGCCGCGCACGTATGTGATGAACGACGCCTACACCGGTTCGCAGTTCAGCAACGACGAGATTCGCGTCGAGCTTGACCGCTACGGGCTGGCCTACCAGCAGTTGGAATACGATGCGCTCACGAAAGACGCGGCGGCGATTGTGGCCGGCGGCGACGTCCTCGGCTGGTTCCAGGGCCGGATGGAGTGGGGCCCGCGCGCGCTCGGCAATCGCAGCATCATCGCCGACCCGCGCCGCGACGATATGAAGGACATTCTCAACGCGCGCATCAAGCACCGCGAGAAGTTCCGCCCGTTCGCGCCGTCCATCTTGCAGGAAGCGACCGCCGGTTACTTCGACCAGTCGTACCCCGACCCGTTCATGCTCAAGGTCTACAACGTGCTGCCGGAAAAGCAGGCCGAGATTCCGGCGGTGACGCATGTGGACGGAACCGGCCGCCTGCAGACGGTGGATAAGGAGCACGCGCCGCTCTACCACAAGCTGATCAACGCATTCGGCGAACAAACCGGCACGCCCGTCATTCTCAACACGTCGTTCAACGAGAACGAGCCCATCGTCCGCACGCCCGCCGAGGCGATTGACTGCTTCATGCGCACGCACATGGACGCGCTGGCGATTGTCAATTATCTGACGGTGAAGAAGAAGTAGGGGCACGTTGTTTCCGCGTGGCTTCATGAGTCGCCCGCCGCGCCCTGCTTGAAGGACAGCCCCCTTCCCCCTTTACGCTCTTCCACTCAACCACCTTACAACCTGATGAGAACCCCGCCCGTGGCTAACGGGGTGTGTTACAATAAGCTATGTGAGATCTGTTCCACACTGGAGAGATGATCATGACGAACATGCACTCAGCAGTAAAGACCAGCGCGGTGGCCAAGGCCCTCGGCCTTTCCGACGCCACGCGCCAAAGCTCGGTGGATATTCTCACCACCACCCTGGCCGCCACCTACGTGCTCTACACTAAAACGCGCAAGTTCCACTGGAACGTCACCGGCCCGCATTTTATCGAGCTGCACAAGCTGTTCGAGGCGCAGTATGAGGAACTCGATGAGGCGATGGATGCCGTGGCCGAGCGCATCCGCATGCTCGGCTCGTTCTCGATTGGCACGCTCGCCGAGATGCTGAAGCATTCGTATCTTGAGGAAGATCCCGGCAATAACCCGGATGCAGCCGGCATGATTGCCGAATTGACGGCCGACCACGAATCGGTTATCCGCCACCTGCGTGCTGACATTGACGCGATCACCGAGAATGGCGACGCCGGCACCGCCGATTTCCTCACGGGCCTGCTGGAGCAGCACGAGAAGACCGCCTGGTTCCTGCGCGCCCACCTCGAATAATCACTCCCTACGGCCAGCATACAAACCGCCTCGTGATCATCACGGGGCGGTTTTGTCTTTGGGAAGTGTGCCCTAAGTCCTAGCTGACGACGTTGGTGGGCAGCGGCCGCCCGCCCCACACATCATCGTAGTTCGGGCCAACCGTAGCCACCGGCACCCAGACGAGGCTGCAGCCGATGATGACCCGGTAGTAGCCGCCGCTGGCATCTACACCGAGCACCCAGTACGACTTGCCAGCCTCAATCACGACATTGGACGCGCTATCGGCGCTCGGCTGCCCATAGACGGGCGTCGTTTGCGTGAATGTGCCGACGACCGAGTTTGCCGTCAGCGGCAGGTAGCTGTCGCAACCCGCGACAGATGCTGCCTGGTAGACGTTGGCAAACGACAGCGGCGTGATGAGGAACTGGTTGCCCGCTGTGCAATCAATTCGCGCCGTTGCCGTTGTGACCGGTATCCCGCCGGCCGAGCCATCCATCTGAATGGTGATAGACCAACCAACTGGCGTGGCCGCTGTGTTCAACGTGAGTAAAAAAAGGCCGTTTGGAACCGTGCCTGCAGGAAAACTGCCCGACTGCGAACCAGAGGTGCCAGCCGGGCCAGAGAGCACGGAGACGTTGTAATCCAGGTTAACTGGGCTGTCGTATGCGACTTCAATGCCGAAGTCGGTGGTTGGCGCGAACATGCTGCAGCCAGGTACGTTCACGCTTGTGAATTGCAGGCTGATGGTTTCATATCCGGGTGCTGCGCTGGCAGGCGCGACCATCGCGACAAGCAGCACTGCACTGGCGATAGCTATGAGTAGTGTTCTATGTCTATAAATCATGAAGTCCTCCATTTGGCCAACGGGGAAACCAGGCGAAAATGTCACCCGGAAGCTATCACTATAGCTGCAAATCTCCGTTACTGGCAAACAGCCCCCGCTGGATAGCGGGGGCTGCGCTGAAAGCTATGGAATCCGAGAGGACCTGGTTACCCCTGCGATATACCAAACTGGCCGTATTCGCCGCTGCTGTACACGTAGACATACGTCAGCGGCTCGCCCGTTTCCTCATCGATCGGATTGCCGCCCGTCCACTCATAAATCCAGCGGGCGTCACTGATGCTGAGGTTGACGCAGCCGTGACTGCGGCGGTAGCCAAAGCCATCGTGCCAGTAGGTGCCGTGCAGGCTGATGCCGTCGTCGAAGTACATCACCCACGGCACGTCCTGCAGCGCGTAGGCCTCGGGCGAACCGGCCGCCCCGCTCATCGGGTCGCGGATGGCGCGCGCCCACACGGTGAACAAGCCTTCGCGCGTGTCCCAGTCGGGCAAGCCGCTGGCGATCAGCGTGGCGAACACGGGCGTGTCGTCCTCATAGCCCACGACCGTTTGCTCGTACAGATCGACGGCTACCCAGCGGCCGCTGACGCCTTCGGGGCGCTCGACCGGCTTGGCAATCGCCACCCAGCGCTGCTCAACCCACTGGTCGGGGCCGATCAGATACCAGAGAATGCCTTCCTCGTCCGCGACCGAGGCGAAGACGTTGAAACGCTCGTACTTGTCCATGAAGCGGCCGGTGTCTACGTCCTGCTGGCCACCGACCTCGCTGGCAGGGAACAGCGGGAACATCACCCAGCCGAATGGCTGGCGCAAGCCGTCAGTGATATTGACGCCACGGAAGTAGGACGGGGGAACGAAGCGCAGGTCAGCGGCCTGCATCCACCCGCCACCCTGAATCTGTACCCAGTCCGGCACACTGTTGGCGTCGGTGACGATCACGAAGTTGAAGCCTGGCTCGATTTGCCGAACCACACCGCCGCCGGGGCCGTCATAAACATTGGCCGGGCCGTCGGTGATGACCTTCCAGTAGCTGTAGCTGCTCAGCGTGTAGTTGTCTTGTGGAACTTCGATGACGGTCGGCTGAGGGTGCGCCACCATCACACTGGCGCAGGCTTGATCCGGCTCGAAATTGGTCTGCTCGATATCCACGCACTCGACGTAGCCCACGGCCAGCGCGCCCTGTACCGGTGACAGGAAGATGGCAAACGTCAAGGCTGCGACGGGCAGAAGGGCAGCAAAGATACGATGTTTCATAGGACGGCAACGCTCCGCACAAGTTCGCGTCAGGGAAGTGATGCTCCCTATGATAGCACGATGGCTGGCGGCTCTTGAGGCTGAAGTCCCAACGGTTCACCTACGCGCCAGCCACGTTTCCTCCTCTTGCCCCTCCGCTGCCAATTTCACGTTGTGCTGCCCGTCGAAGACGCGATGGAACTTCTGCCCGGCGGTTGACGTCTTACCCGCAGATGCAGATTTTGAGGAGGATAGTCCTGATGAACCGCCGCCTGTCTCTACTCGTCGTCATCGTGCTTGCGCTGCTGGCCCTGGCCGGCGTCGCCAGTGTTTCCGCGCAGGTCATCGGGCCGTGCCCGATGCCGCCGCCTTGCCCGCCCGACGCGCTCTGTGAGCCGATGTTCTGCCCGCCGCCACCCATCGGTGGCGTGTTCACCAACCCCGACTGGCTCAAGATTCGCCATCACCGCGTCGAGACGCTGATCGAGGATCAGGTGGCGCAAACACGCGTCAGCATGGAGTTCGTCAACGAGGGCGAAGGGCTGGCCGAAGGGACGTTCCTCTTCCCGCTGCCGGCTGGCGCTTCAGTGGATGAACTCGTCATGTTCATCAACGATCAGCCCGTCGAGGCGCGTATCCTCGATGCCGACGAGGCCCGCGAATACTACGATGCCATCGTGCGCCAGTACCGTGACCCCGCGCTGCTGGAATATGTTGGAACCAGCGCCATTCAGGCCAACGTCTTCCCAATCCCGCCCGGCGAAAAGCGCCGCATCGAAATCGTCTATTCGCAGGCAGTCACCGCCGATAACGGCCTGCTTCAGTATGTGTACCCGCTGGACGTCAGCCAGTTAACCTCGCACCGGCCCATCGAAACGATGACGATGGAGGTGACCATTCGCGGCAGCCAGCCGATTGGTACCGTTTATTCGCCCAGCCACACCGTCGCCATTGCCCGTGGCAGCGACCCGAATGAAGTCCGTGTCGGCTTCGAGGCCAGTAATTTTACGCCGGATCAGGATTTCAGCCTGTTCTGGGGTGTGGACGCCGACGTGATTGACGCCAACCTGCTTACCTACCGCGACAGCGCGGCCGAAGATGGTTTCTTCCTGCTGCTGGTGCAGCCTCCGCTGACGGTGGATGCCAGCGACATCGCGCCGAAAGACCTGATCCTGGTTGTGGACCAGTCCGGCAGTATGGACGGCGACAAGTGGGTGCAGGCCCAGGACGCGGCCCGCTACGTGCTGGAGAACCTGAGCGAAAGCGACCGCTTCAACGTGATTCTGTTCAGCACCGGCACGCGCCTGTTCAGCAATCAGTTGGAAGGTTCGGGGATGGGGCCGGATGCCGCTGCCTGGGTTGACGGGCAGTTCCCCGAAGGCGGTACCAATATCAACGATTCTCTGCTGCTGGCCTTCGAGCAGGTGGACCCGGAACGCGATGCGACCATCCTCTTCATCACCGACGGCATCCCCACCGAAGGCGAAGAAGACCCCGACCAGATTCTGGCCAACCTGCAAGCCGCCGCGCCGCCCAACGCCCGCGTCTTCACCTTTGGCGTCGGTGACGATGTGGACACGTTCCTGCTCGACAAGATCGCCCAGAGCTTCGGCGGTGCGTCGTCCTACGTGCGCCCCACCGAACGGATTGACGAGGAAGTCGCCAGCCTGTTCAACAAAATCAGCGCGCCGGTGCTGACCGATGTCACGCTGACCGTGGACGGCACGATGATTGACTCGACCTATCCGCAAACGCCGCTGCCCGATCTGTTCGCCGGTACGCAGATGGCCATCGTCGGCCGCTACCGCGATGGCGTTGAGAACGCGACCATCACGCTCAGTGGCCTGATGAACGGTGAGCCAACCAGCTTCGTCTACGATGGCCTGACCTTCCGCGAAGTGGCGGGCGGCGAGCCGTTTGTGGCGCAGTTGTGGGCGACGCGCCGTATCGGCGACCTCCTCAATACTATCCGCCTGGAGGGTGAAGACGCCGAACTGGTGGACAGCATCATTAATCTGAGCGTGCGCTACGGCATCATCACCCCTTACACCAGCTTCCTGATTGACGAGAACGACATTCTCTCGCAGACGGGGCGCGAAGCCGCCGCCCAGCAGTTCGCGCAGGGTGGGCTTTCAACGCAGTCCAGCGGTGCGGCGGCCGTAGGCGCGGCCGATATGGCTCTCAATATGGCCGAAGCTGCAGCCCCGCTGCCAATGGCGACCATGACCGCCCCCGGCGAGGCCGAATCCGGCGATGGCTATCGCGGCCAGTCCCCCGTGCAGACCGTGAACGGCAAGACGTTCTTCCTGCGCGAAGGTGTGTGGACGGACAGTATCTTCGATCCCGACACGATGACGGCCGAGCCGATCCCCTTCCTCAGCGACGCATACTTCGCGCTGCTGACCGAACGGCCGGAACTGGGCGCGTACTTCGCGCTCGGCGAACAGGTGATCGTCGTCGTGGACGGCACGGCCTACCAGGTAACGGCAGCCGAATAGCCCATCCACCGAGCCAGCCAGTCAATAAGTCGAGCGCCCTGGGGAAACCTCCGGGGCGCTCTCTTTCGACCTTTCAACTTTCAACCTTCAACCTTCAACTCTCATTGGCTTTACCGGGTGATTTGCACTGCGTAATGTTCGGGTTGATAATGGCCGCAGGCAGTCCTTCATCCCGATGGTAGCTTGGCAGCACGGCAGGAGTGAGCTATGCAGCGCGCAGGTCATAGTTCTCAAGTCCCGGCGAACGCGACGAAAACCCCGCACCCCGAGCCTTCTCCCGCGCCAGCGGAAGATGCTCTCCTGCAGCGGGCGCTGGACGGGGAGAACGCCACCGTCTTTTCCCCGGGCGTGGTGCGCAGCCTGAGCAGCCTGGTGGGCAACCGCGCCGCCCAGCGCATGATCCAGCGCGCGATGGGCGCGGTTCATCTCACCACGGGCCGGCCGGTCGTACAGCGCGATCCCAGCCAGGCGGGAACGATTGCCAACGGCCATTCCTACCAGAAACACGTGATTGATCAGGCCGAGTTCCCCGGTATTGCCGACAAGACCCAGTTCACCACGGTTGTGTCGGGTGTGATGACCAGTCCGGACGAGAAGCGCAATCTGAGCGGCGGGCGTGTGGCCTACTGGAAGGGCGATACGGTCGTCATCTACAATCCGGCCGCGGGTGACAAGGGAACCTGTTTCAAGCCCACGAGGGGCAAGGCCTACTTTGACAACCTGACGTGACCAGTACAAGTGCGTTCGCGCTGGTATCTGCACCACTGGAGTTGAAATGAAGATCGAGTCACAGGCCGCCTCCGATGCGACCCTCACGTTCACAGCGGCCGAGCTCCGCATTCTGAATAATGCGATGAACGAGGCGCTCGAGGCGCTGGCCGCCGACGCGGATGAGTTCTCGACCCGGATGGGCGCATCGGTCGGGGAGGTCGAGGCGCTGCTCGTGGCCGTCAACGCCGTCGTGCGGCATTTGAACTGAGCCAGTGCGTTCGCGAACGCACCACCATCAGATTCGTGCGCTGCTTGCCCTAAATCGGCTTGTTCTTGTCTAACGGCAGTACGTCGCGGGGCTTGCTGCCTTCAACCGCCGGCCCAACGACGCCGCGCTCTTCCATCATGTCCACCAGCCGGGCGGCGCGGGTGTAGCCGATGCGTAACCGGCGCTGTAGCAGCGAGACGGACGCCTTGTTGAGGCGGCGCACCGTTTCGACTGCCTGCTCGTACAGCACGTCGTCATCGTCTCCAGCGTCCTCGTCATCCTCGATCTCATCGTCGTCAAACTGGCTGCGCGATGCCTGACCCGCGCTAGCCGGGCGGCCGCCATTGCCGTAGCCGATGCCGCTGCCGCGATTCGATGTGGCATTTGACTTGGCCGCTTCGTCCAGCTTGAAGTCGGACAGAATCGGCTTGCCCGCCTCAGCCAGCCCCGGTTCTGTCATCTGATTGCACCAGTAGCGCGTGATGTTGCCGATCTCCTGATCCGATACATATACGCCCTGCAAACGGGCAGGGGCCGGCGTATCGCCGCTCATGAATAGCATGTCACCCTTACCGAGCAGCTTTTCCGCCCCCGGCTGGTCGAGGATGACGCGGCTGTCCACACCGCCGGCCACCGCAAAAGCCACACGCGCAGGGAAGTTGGCCTTGATCAACCCGGTGACGACATCCACTGACGGCCGCTGCGTGGCGATCACAAGGTGGATACCAGTAGCGCGGGCGAGGGCAGCGATGCGGGTGATCACCTTTTCCGTCTCGTCCGGGGCCATCATCATCAGGTCGGCCAGTTCGTCAATGATAACGATGATGTAGGGCATCACCGGCTCGTTGGCGGGCAGATGATTGTTGAAGTCCTCGATATTGCGCGCCCCGGCCAGCGCGAACTTGCGGTAACGCTCATCCATCTCGCGCGTCACCCACTTGAGGACGCTAACCACGCGCTCCAGATCGACCACCACCGGCGCAACCAGGTGCGGGATGCCGTTGTAGCCGGTCAGTTCCACGCGCTTCGGGTCCACCATGATGAACTTGAGGCGCTCTGGCGTATTCCGCAGCAGCAGGCTGGCGATGATCGTGTTCACGCATACTGACTTGCCCGAACCGGTCGTGCCGGCGATCAGCATGTGCGGCATCGAACCGAGATCGGCCGCGACCGGCGTGCCGTCCACGCCCTGACCGAGCGCAATCGCCAGCGGAGAGTTGATGCGGCGGAACTCGTTGGATTCCAGTACATCGCGCAGGCGCACGACCGAGGCCTTGTCGTTCGGCACTTCAATGCCAACGTAGCCTTTACCCGGCACTGGCGCTTCGATGCGGATGGACTTCGCGCCGAGCGAAAGTTGCAAGTCCTTGTCGAGATTGGCGATGGCGCTCACCTTGACGCGGTTCTTCTTGCCGCGCACCTCGACGTAATCTGGCTCGACGCCGAACTGGGTGATGACTGGTCCGGTGCGAACTTCGACCACGCGCCCCGGCGCGCCGAAGCTGGCCAGCGTGTCCTCGATGGTGCGGGCGCGGGCCAGCAGCTTGTCGTGGTTCATCTCCTGCTCGCCACCCGCTACCAGCAGGCCGGTGAAATCAGGCAGTCGCCAATTCGGCCGGCTGGAAGTCGGGCGCTGCGGTGGGGCCGGGACTGGCTGGGCCGGCGCGCTGGCTATCGTGCGGCTGAAGGAAGTGGGCGCACTGGCCGGTTTCGGTGCTTCGGCGGGCCGTGGCGATTCAGGCTCGCTGCGGAAGATTCCGGAAGCGGCGGCTGCCATGCCGCCCAGCACGGCGGCGGCCCCGGTCTTCACTGCGCCAGACACGCCATTCGACGCGGCTTCCGGCGTGGTATCAGCGGCGCGTGGCGCCTGCGTGAGCGTGGCGGGTGGCGGGGCGTCATCCGGCGGGTTGGTCTCCCACGGGCGCGGTGCGCGCTTCTCCTGAACAGCAGGGCCCGGCGCTGGCTGCGTGTTGGCGGGTGCTGTGGCCGGAGAAGCTGGTGGAGCGCTCACTGGCTTCGGCTCGTTCGCGCCTCTCGGTCGTGCAGGAGGCAGCGAGGCCCAGTCATCGTCATCATCCAGCGGCATGGCCGGTTTGAGCGGTGGGCGAATCGGTGAGGGCGCGGCCGCTGCTGGCTTCACAGGTGTTGCCGGGGCGGTTTCGGGCTTGTCGGCCGCGTTAGGCGCTTTCGCCGCCTCGGCCGTATTCTGAACATCAAACGGGTCGCTGGCCGCGGCGGGTGTGCTCGCGGAAGTGCTGCTGCCCAGCGGCGGGCGCGAGTACGGCGTGACTCCGCTGGATGACGGCGTAGCCGGGCGCGTGAAGGGTGAGGGTGACGATGGCGTGGGCGGAATCACCCCACCAGCCGCGCTGGATGCCGCAGCCGTATTCGTGGCACTGGCAGGCGGCCGCAGCAGATCGCCCAGGCGTGGCGGCGCGGCCGTCTCGTCCTCGTCATCATCCTCGAACTCGCCGTCGTCGAATACGTCGAGGTCATCCGCATCCTCATCGTCCGTCAGCGGCGCGGCGGGCAGCGGGAAGCGAACCGGGACAGCTTTGCCGGCTTCGGGTACAGCGGTTGAAGCGGTAGTGGGCGAAGCGCTGATCGGCCCGCCAGGCGTGACCGGGCTTGCAGCCCCTGATTTCGCCTCGCTGGCCGGTTCGACAGTGGCCGCGCCCGGCCCGCGCCCGAAGAACTTGCCGAGTGGGTTCGCCTTTTTCGCCTCGGCTTCGCCCGCTGCGTCCTCGCTGCCTTCCCTGTCGGGCGTGATGGCGTTGACCGTGCTTTTAGCCGCCAGCACAGTCGCCGCGCCTACGGCGGGCAGGGCGCTCTTGAAGCGGCCAAATACGCCGCCCGGTTTGGCCTCGGACTCCGCCGCCGTGCCTTCAGACTTGCCTACCGCTGGGCTGGTGGCTGCTGCGGCCGTGTCGGCAGGTTTCGGCGCGGCTTCACCCGGCTTCGGCACCGGCGAAAGCGGCGGGAACGGAGCGCCTGCGCCCACTGGTTTGAGCGCGGCCGGCTCGCTTTCAACCCCGGCTGGCAGAGGGCGGCCTCCCATCAAAATCGGGATGCTGCGATCCTGCGCCGGAGCTTCCAGTGGCAGCGGCTGAGTCCCGCTGGCTGCGGCCGGAAGCGCCGCCTTGCCCGCTGCAGCTGCGGCCAGCGCCGGTGCTGCGCCGGCCGCCGCGCCGGGAAGCCCCGGGGCGGTTACGGCTTGGGCTGCAGTACGCTCGGCGGCGATGCGCGTGCTGCGCCGGCGGCGCGCATCGCGCAGGTTGCGCGTGCTGCCGATGACGATGGCGGCGATTTCGTAGGCGCTTACGCTTAGCGCCAGCATCAGGCCGACGATCAGGACGCCGAGCAGGATGACGAAACCGCCCGGCTCGGAGAAATTGCGGATGAGCTGGTAATACAGCGTGCCGCCGATGCGCCCGCCGCCACGCCCGAAATCGGATGACAGTGGCAGCAGGACGTTTTGCAAAGCGGACAGGTACTGGTCGTAGTTCTGGCCTGCGCCCGGCGGATAGCTGAGCGCGTCAATGAACTGCATCAGCACCAGCCCGCTGACGAAGAGCAGGATGAGGCCGAGGATGCGCGATAGCGCGACCACCGGCGCGTTCTGCCCCACCTTGATCAGGATCAGCCAGATGCCGATGGGCACAAGGACGATTGGGACGACCACCGCGCCCCAGCCGAACAGGCTCGACAGAAAACCGTTGACCTGCTGCGGGATCGAGCCTTGCACCGGTGACAGGCTGCTGAGGAGCAGCACGATGCCGGTGATAGCCAGTACCAGCCCGGCGATTTCGAGCTGCTTGTCACGCGCGAAGCTGACCGGCTTGACCTCGACAGCCGCGCCGGTTCGTGGCCCTCGGGCGGGCTTGCTGTCCTTACGCCCACCAAAGCGGCCAAATGTCAGCGCGCCGAGCAAGCCAGCTTTCGCCCCCGTCCCTCTGCCAGAACTCTTTCCCGTCTGACTCGCGCCCCTGCTTACACTGCTGGCAGCCTGTGGCGCGCCGTAGGTGGAAGAGCTCGTCCGGCCCATGCCGCTTGACGGACTGCTCCCCATTGAGCTGGAACCGGCTGGGTTATACGGCTTGCCTGCGCCCGATGCCATCGGGTTAGACGAGGTGGACGAGCGGGTGTCCTTGTCGCTCTTCCCGCCGCCGCCAAAACGGCCGAGCAAACCACCACCCTTGCCGCCTGAAGAAGCGCCGGATTTGCTGGATGAGGACGTTGTCGAGCGGCTGGCCGAAGACGTGGACTTGTCGTCTTTTTTGTCGCCCCCGCGCCCAAACAAACCGCCGATGCCCTTCTTGCCGCTATCACCCTTGTCGTCCGTTCGCGTGGCGGGCGCGGGCGCTGCGCTGCGGCCGGGCAACGCCGATGACGAGCTGGAACTGCCCGGCGCAACTGGCCCACCCTGGCGCTGCCCGGATGACCCCATGCCGGACGATGAAGCTGGCCCGCCGCTGGAGAAGCCGCCGCTGCTGCCCGGTGAAGCTGCTGGGCGCTGGTCGCCTGGCTTGCTGAACGGTGACGAGGATTGACTGCCATAGCTGCCGCCGGGCGTGGCCGGCCGCTGCCCCGAAGGGTTGGCGGACGGCGAAGTGCCACTGAGCGGGGCGCGGCCGGACGGCTGCACGCCGCTCGAACCAGGTGAAGGCTGACTGGGTATGTTGGGGCGGTTGGGACTGCCTGAAGGTGCGCCGAACGCGGTGGCCGAGCCGGGATTGGAAGAACCGGGTTGGGCCGGGCGCTGGCCGCTGCCGCCAAATTGGCCGGGAGGCGGTGAACCCGAGGCAGGCTTCGCGGGCGTGGCGGGCAGGCCCGCGCCCCGCACTGAAGCGCCTGACGTTGGTGACGAGAACGGATTGTTAGGGGAGCGAGAGCCAGACCCTTCCAAGTCTACTTCGTCCTCCATCTCGTCGTCATCGTCGAATTCATCGTCATCGAAGTCGTTGTAGCGGCTGCTCATTCCGCCTTCGTCCCAGGGTTCTGACTACCCATCCCTGCCGGAGCGCGAGGCTAACCCTCCGCTAACGGTAGCATACCACAGAAACAGGCTCATTCGCACAATATTCGCACAAATATTCTATGAATGAACCATGAGTTGGTTTGTGGCGGGGTCAGGTCACAGCGCCTGCAATTCGTCGAGCAGAATGTAGCCGCTGCGTACGGCGGCCAGCGCGGCGGCGTTGCGGTCGCGCGCGCCCAGTTTATTCATCGCCCCGGCGAGCAGTTCAATGATGGCAGGCAGCGGGCGGTCCATCCGCACCGCGATCTCGTCGTTGTCCAGCCCGGCCGCGACATAGAGGATCAGGCGGCGCTCGTCTTCGTTCAGCGGGCTGCCGGTCAGCATCCCCGAAACCACCTTCTCGGCCACGCCCGCGCCGAGGACAAGCTGCCCCTGCAAAACGCGCTGAATAGCATCCACCAGGTCCGACTCGGCGGCTGATTTGAGCAGGTAGCCGTGCGCGCCCGCCCGCAGCGCCTGCACAATATAGAAGTCCTCATTGCGCCCGGTGAGAACAAGCACGCGCGTCGAGG
>JAEURB010000282.1 GCA_016788435.1 Anaerolineae bacterium
TTCGCTTTCCCCTCAGTCCTGTCCCGTTGTTTCAATTCTGTCCTGCTGTCCCGTTGTCCTGTTCAACCAATCGGTCGCCTGTCTGCCCCGCCCGCCCTTCTCCCCCTCTCCGTCTGAATCACGGCGCTTCGAGTCGGTCCACCATGGAGAGGGGGTCGGGGGGTGAGGTTTCTTTGCGGGCCGGGGGGTGAGGTTCAGAAAGGATCGCTTATGGCCGCACCACGTAGGCTTTATTCCGAGGAGTTCAAGCGCCGCGCCGTCGAGCGCATGGCAGCCGCCCCGGACGAAATTTCCAGCCTCGCTCGTGAGCTTGGCATATCCCGCAGCCGCCTCTATGAATGGCGTAAGAAGTACGCCCCGCCGCCTGTCTCCCCCTCTGCCGGAACGGAGAGGGGGTCGGGGGGTGAGGTTTCTGTGGGGCCGGGGGGTGAGGTTGTAGTGAGCGGGCCGGGGGTGACGGCCGCCAGCATCTCGCCGCTTGTCTCCCCTCTCCCCGCTTGCGTGGGAGAGGGGTCAGGGGGTGAGGGGCTCACCGACGACGCCGGGCAAAACCAGCGCCTCCGCCAATCGCTGCTCGATACCGCCTTCGCCCTCACCCATGCCATCCGCGACACCACCGAAAGCGCCCCTCTCAACCAGCTTTCCGCCGCTCTCGGCCTCATCATTGACCGCCTGCTCAAGCTCGAAGCCCTGGCGTTGAGCCAATCCGTTTCCGTCAACCCGGAGGTGTTCCACATTGCTTACACCTATCCAGATGGCACTCAACATTCAACCCCACCGTGGGCAGAAGGCGATCCTGCGTTCGCAGAGCCGGTTTTGCGTGGTCGCCTGCGGTCGCCGTTTTGGAAAGACCGAAGCGGCGAAGATGATGATTCTGGAGACAGCGGCGAGGGGGGGTGATTGCTGGTGGCTCTCGCCCACCTATAAGATGGCCGGCCAGGTCTGGCGCGATTTGCGCCGTTCCGTGCGCGGCTTGCCTGGCATCCAGGTTTCCGAGGTGGACCGGCGGCTGGAGACCGACAAGGGCGGCGCGATCACCATTCGCAGCGCCCACGCCCCCGATTACCTGCGCGGCGCGGGCCTCGATTTCGCCGTCCTCGACGAAGCCGCCTTCATGCCGCCCGAGCTCTGGCCCGAAGTCGTCCGCCCCATGCTCCTCGACAAGCGCGGCGGCGCGCTCTTCCTCTCCACGCCCTGGGGCCACAACTGGTTCTACGACCTCTATCGCCTGGGGCGCGACAAATCGCAGCCGGACTGGGGCGCCTTCCATTACACCACCTACGACAACCCGCTGCTCGACCGCGCCGAGATTGATGAAATCCGCCGCGCCACGCCTGACCGCATTTTCCGCGCCGAGTATCTGGCCGAGTTCCTCGACGACGCCGGCGAGGTCTTTCGCGGTATCCACGACGCCGCCACTGCGCCGCTGGCCGCCAGCCCGCAGCCGGGCCGGATCTACGTCGCCGGGGTGGATTGGGGCCGCAGCCGCGATTACACCGCCATCGTCATCATGGATGTCGAAGCCAGGCAAATGGTTGCCCTCGACCGCTTCCATCATATCGGCTGGGATTTGCAGCGCGGCCGCCTCAAATCGCTCTGTGCCATCTGGAACCCGCGCGCCATCTGGGCGGAAGAAAACAGCATCGGCGCGGTCAACATCGAAGCGCTGCAATCCGACGGTCTGCCCGTGCGCCCCTTCCGCATGACCGCCGCCAGCAAGGGGCCGCTGATCGAGGCGTTGGCGCTGGCCATCGAACGCCGTGACCTCGCCCTCCTGCCCGACGAAACGCTCCTCGGCGAGCTGGCCGCCTACGGCATGGTACGTCTTTCCGGCGGCGGCCTCCGCTACAGCGCCCCGCCCGGCCAGCACGATGACACCGTCATCGCGCTCGCTCTCGCCTGGCACGCCGCCCGTCACGGCGGCGCCCTCGGCGTTGATTTCCTCTGAGAAACGCCGTGCGCCCAACCATCCGCAGCCTGTAGGGGCACGATGCATCGTGCCCCCCTGCGCACCACGTTAAGCCCAACGGGCCAGAGTTCCCCCTCAAATCATGCAGTTCCGTAGCGGCGAGGCATCCACCGCCTGGCGGATGGTGCTGCGGCTGATACCCCGCCGTCCTTCTCCCCCTCTCGCTTTTCGGAGAGGGGGCCGGGGGGTGAGGTTGCTTTCGAGCGGGGGGGCCGTGCCGCCCTTACCGGTCAATCGCCAGCAAACGTGCCGGTGTGCGCACGAAAATCGCCTCGATGTCGTCGTCCGTCAGGCCGCTTTCCTTCAGCCAGGGCACGATGCGCCACCACAGATAGGTGTAGCCGGGGCCGCCGCCGTAGCTCGTGAAGTAGGTGCGCCGCGCGATGTCCATCGAGAGCGCGAGCTGGTCACGGAAGCCCGCCTGCACCATCCGCACCACGAACTCGATGCGCTGGAAATCGGGGGCGTACTTCTCCTTGCCGAACTGGTCGTAGCCGAACGTCACGCCGGTATTGGCCAGCGCGAGGTGGAGCTCCCAGTTCAGATTGCGGTCGAGGTGGCCGATCAGCAGGCGTTCGACGGGTACGCCGAGCGCGGTGAAGCGTTCGACCTGTTCGAGCGCCATCGTCCCGGCCTCGGTGTGGGTGGAAACCGGCGCGCCCGTCTCGCGCTGGGCGATAGCCACCGCCGCGATGATCTTCTCTTCGTTCGGCGTGATCTGGTTCAGGCTGGTGCCCGCCTTCAGGATGCCCGCCTTGATGCCCGTGCCGTCAATGCCTTCGCATATGTCGCGGATCAGCGAATCCGCAATCTGCGTCACCGTCAACTCGCGCACAAACGGGTCGGCCGATTTGCCCTTGATGTACCCGGCCACGGTGATGATATGCACGTCGCTCGCCTCGCTGATGCGGCGCAAAGCCAGCACATCGCGCCCGTAATCGGCGGGGGACATCTCGACGACGGCGCGGCCGCCCGCTTCGGTGAAGAAGCGTAGTTCCTTAATCGCGGCGGCTTCGCTGTCGAGGATGAAATCGGGGTCTTCGCCTGCCAGCAGCGGCTTGCCGATCAGGTGTTCGTGCAGAGCGGTACGGCCGAGGAGGTCAGGCGTGATATCGCCACAAACGGTGCGAATGAAGGTCATCAGGGCAGTCCTCTTTAATCAATATCCTGCATCGTGACTTGCCGAAAAAACACCGGAACTCCGGCCCGGCCGAAGCGAGCCTAGCCCTCCCTTTGAGTGTCCAGCGGAACAGCCGCCGTGTCAACGGAATCCAGGATCAATCGGGCGGGTTGTCAAAGACGCGGCGGCTGAGCGCAGGGCTGCGGCTCCATACACCTCCTCCCAACGTATTTCCATTCTCCGCAATCCCGAGTCGCATCCACCCCGCGCTTCGCGGCAGAATAGAGGGTGCACAGAATCGGTGGCAGAGATGGGCAACATCATGAGCTTGATTCTCGGCGTGGATGGCGGGCAGAGCAGCACGGCCGCCCTGCTGGCAAACAGTGATGGCCGCGTGCTGGGCACGGGCGCGGGCGGCCCCGCCAACCACATCCACGAGCCGGGCGGCGTGCAGCGCATGGAGAACTCGCTGCGCGATGCCGTCCGCTCCGCTTTCGCCAGCGCCGGATTAGAGGCGGGCCACGTCGCCAGCGCCTGCTTCGGCATGACCGGCGGCATGGAGCTCGTCCCTGCGCTCACGCCGCGCTTCCTCGACGCCGAACGCCTGACCGTGCATCACGACACCGTCACTGCACTGGCCGGCGCCAGCCGCGGGCAGCCGGGCCTGCTCGTCATCAGCGGCACGGGGGCTATCGCCTACGGCCGCGCCGCCGATGGCGGCGAGGCGCGCTCGGGCGGGGCGGGCTACCTGATGGGCGACGAGGGCAGCGGCTACTGGATCGGCGTCCAGGCGCTGCGGGCGCTGGCGCGGGCGGTGGACGGGCGCGGCCCCGATACCGTACTGGCCGTCGAAGTCCCCGCTGCGCTCGGTCAAGCGGACTTCGCGGGTGTTCACCGCGCCGTCTACAGCCAAACAGTGGACCGGCCGGGCATCGCGGCGCTGGCGGTCGTGGTCGGGCGCGCCGCCCAGTCCGGCGATGCGGTTGCCCGCGCCATCGTGGCCGAAGCCGGAGCGCAGCTTGCCGAAATCACGCTTGCCGTCCTCCGCCAACTGCCGATGCTCCAGCCAAACATCTATCCCACTGGCGGCGTGCTGCAGGCTTCCAGCCCGGTATTAGAGTCCTTCCGCAGCGCCCTGCTGGCCGCTGTCCCAACCGCCACCATCCACTTGCCCGCTTATCCGCAGGTGGTGGGTGCGCTGATCGTAGCCCGCCAGCAGTTGACCGGGCCGCTGCCGGACTCGTTCTATCGCCAGCTCGAAGCCACGCTGCCGGAACAGGTTCAGCGCAAGCAGCGCCAGCCGCCCGCCACGCCGGGCTGAAAGGGAAAGGCTATGAACGTGCTCGAAGCCCTGCGGGGCCAACTGATCGTGTCGTGCCAGGCGCTGCCGGAAGAACCGCTGCACGGCGCGCAGCACATGGCCGCTATGGCGCGGGCCGCCATCGCGGGCGGTGCGGGTGGCATTCGCGCCAACGGCCCGGCTGATATCCGCGCCATCCGCGCTGAAACCGATCTCCCGATCATCGGCATCGAAAAGCAGAATATCCCCGGTTTTGACATCTACATCACGCCCACCTTCGAGAACGCCCGGCGCGTCGTCGAAGCCGGGGCCTCGCTCATCGCGCTCGATGGCTCGCCTGCTCCTCGGCCCAACGGCGAGACGCTGGCTGGGCTGGTGGCCGCCATCCACACGCAGCTCGGCGTGCCGGTCATGGCCGATTGCTCGTGCATGGACGACGCGGCGGCTTCGGCGGCGGCTGGCGTAGATTTCCTCGGCACGACGATGGCTGGCTACACTCGTCACGGGCGGCCGGCGCTGCCCGGCCCCGACCTCGAGTTCATCAGCGAACTGGCCCGCGCCTATACCCTGCCTGTCATCGCCGAGGGCCGCATCGAGCAGCCTGAACAGGTGGCCGCAGCCTTCGAGCGCGGGGCATATGCCGTGGTGGTGGGCGGCGCGATCACCCGCCCGATGCTGATCACGCGGCGTTTTGCGGCGGCACGCACGCCGGGCAGCGGCAGCCAGCGCTATTTCGCGGCCGTCAGCGTCATCCTTGACGAGGTAGCCGCCAGCGAGGGCCAGGCCATCACCCAGGCGGCCGAAGCCATTGTGGGGGCACTACGCGGCGGCGGCACGCTCTATCTGTTCGGTACCGGCCACTCGCATCTGCTGGCCGAGGAAGCGCACTACCGCGCTGGCGGGCTGGCCCCGGTCGTGCCGATTCTCGCCACCAGCCTCATGCTGCACGAGAGCGCCAGCACCGCCACCGCCATCGAGCGCCTGCCCGGCGTTGGCCGCGCCATCCTCGATGGTTACGCCCCGCAGCCGGGCGACGCGCTGATCGTCTTTTCCAACAGCGGCGTCAATGCCGTGCCGGTCGAGGTGGCGATAACGGCGAAGGAACGCGGCCTGACCGTCATTGCCGTGCAGTCCACGCGCTACGCGCAGGCGGCCGCGACCGGCGCAATCGGCCACAAGCTGGCTGAATTTGCCGATATCGTGATTGACAATCATTTGCCGAAGGGCGATACGCTGGTGCGGCTGGGCGAAACCGATCTGCGTACCGGGCCAGGCTCGACGGTCGTCGGCGCGTTCATCCTCAATGCGCTGCTGGCCGAGGTGGCGGATAGGCTGCTGCGCGAGGATGGCAGCGCCCCGCTCTACATCAGTTCCAACCTGCCCGGCGCGCCCGAACATAACCAGCGGCTGATCGAGCAGTACCGGCCGCGCAACCCGCACCTGTAGGCCGGTCTATGCTCCGCGCCGCACCTGGGTTTTCCCCTCGACCTGAGGGAGAGGGGTCAGGGGTGAGGGCCGGGACGAGGGCCGGGGTGAGGGGCAAAATCACCCGATGCGCACGGTCTTGCTGGCCGTGATCGGGCCGTCGGCGCTCGTGTATTGCACCGTAATATCCACCGTTCCCGCCTGCTGCCCATCCGCCTGCCGTTCGCGGCCGTAAAAGGTGAATGGTTGCAGCGTCAGCGGTTCGTCGGCCTGCCCGAAGGTCGCCTCGACGGCGGGCGGCGTCATGCCCGCCCCGCTCTTCACCGTCGGGCCGAGCAAGGCATTGCGCGAAACCGCCACCGGCGCGTAGGAATCGTTGAACAACACGGCGCGCACGGTGAACGCCTTCCCCGCTGCGACCGCATCGGGTGCGTGAATTTCCAGCTTCATGCGACGCTCCTTCGGTCAGGCCATCTGTTGCGGGCGCAATTTCCCTCTCCGCCTGGGAGAAGGACAAAGGGTGAGGGCCTCAGTGTTGAACATAGGCATCCGACACATACCCCCGATCCGTCCGGTTCCAGGTCGTGTTGCCATTCACCGACTCACCCTGTTCCTGGCTCAGAATCTGGATCTGCGTCCCGCGCGGGTACTGGCCGAGGATGGCGGAAGCCGTGTTCGGCGCTTGCCGGATGCGCAGCGCGGAGGCCGTGATTGTGCCGGCCGCCGGCGTCGGCCCGGGCACGGGGCCGGGGCCAGGGCCGGGCGCAGGACCGGGGCCGGGTGGAACCGGGCCAGGGGCCGGGCCGGGCGCGGGATCAACCGGCGCAGCCTCGTCGGGCATCGTCACGCGGTGCTGGTAATTGACGCCGCCAAACGTGCCAGGCCCGCGGTCAACCGGATACGTTCCGGAAGCGAGGTCGTTGGTGTCCACCGTATTCATCGGCGAGTTGGCCGCTTTGTCGTCCGTCTGAAAATTGCCGACCGCCGTCGCCCAGTCAATCGTACTGCGCAGCGTTGCGATGGCATCCGACTGGAAGAAGGAGTGCACGGTCGTATGCGACGGGTTGTCGGCGCGGTGCGCCTTCACCCGGTCCAGCATCGGCTGAAGGTGTGAATTGTAGATCGAGCGCGTGCTGTTGACGTGCAGTACCTCGTGCTGGTTGAAGCGCGCCGCTGCCCGGTCGGTCACGTAGTGGCCATTGCCCTGATTGCCGGCGTTCGCGCCCAGCCACGAGCGCGTGACCGTCAGGTCGCCGGTGGCTGCCGCTACCCACGCCTCCGAATCGCTCATGATCCCGTTCGAGCGTGACTGGTAGGTGGGGTTGGTCGTGCTCTGGATGGTGCCGGTTCCCTGGTTGCCGCGTGGGCCAGCGCCGCCGCCGCCCGCCCACACAGTGGTTCCGGTCATGCCCCCATCCACGAATGCGTGCGGGAAGCCGTCATCCGCCACCCGGCCGCTGAAATCCACCGGGGCTGTGCCCATGCGCCCGCCATCCACAAACTGGATGTTCGGCGCGTGGGCTTCCTGCTCCGCCTCATTGGCCGCCTGTTCGCCCGCCTGCTGGCCGCCTTCGACGACTGCGACGTGCAGGCCGATATCCGGCTGGCCGCCGGTGTCGTCCGCCACGAAATCTTCCTGCACCGACATAATCTCGCCCGTGCCTTCGGTCTGGCCGGATTGCGTTTCGCCGCTGTTTCCCCCGCTGTTCTCGCCGCCAGCCTGCGTCCAGCCGCCGTTCGCCTCGCCACCCGCACCGCCGTGTTCCGTCTGCTGCGCCTGGTCAGTCCAGCCGCCGGTCGTTTCGCTGCCTTCGTCTTCCTCAGTCTCCTGGCTGTCTGTCCACACCCGCTGAATTAGCGGCGCGGCCGGGGCATCGTCAAAGCCGCCGCCGCAGGCCGGGCAGGTGCAGCCCTGCGCGTGCGCATCGGCGTCCCGCTGAACGATGGGCGCGAGGGGTTCATCCGTGTACACGCGCTGCGGCTTGCAGTGCGGGCAGGCGCAGGCTTCGCCGTGAACCATCTCGGTTTCGGCTGCGGCGGGAAACAGCATCCGCTGCAGCGCCGCGTTGCCCACCATGCCCTGAAGCTGGCGAATCTGGCGCGGCGAAGCCACGCGCAGCGCGCCCGGCGCGGCGGCGAAGACGGCCCCGCCTTCCAGCGAGGGGCCGGCAGTTTCAGCCTGACGCCCGGTCTTGTGGAGGACGTCATCCGTCGTGGTTTGTGGGGGTGGGACGGCTCGGCCGGCCATCGTGGCCTCATTTCACTCGTCAGGATAAGGGCGTGAGAGTATCCCCTTTCCGCCAGTATAGGATCGACTAATGATTTGGGGCAAATCAACGCTGCTCAGGCGGGGAAGAGGGCAGCGACCGTCACGCTGGACCGCATCGCCGTGTTCAGTCTGCTGCGCCTGGTCCGTCCAGCCGCCGGTCGTTTCGCTGCCCTCGTCTTCCTCAGTCTCCTGGCTGTCTGTCCACGCCCGCTGAATTAGCGGCGCGGCCGGGGCATCGTCAAAGCCGCCGCCGCAGGCCGGGCAGGTGCAGCCCTGCGCGTGCGCATCGGCGTCCCGCTGAACGATGGGCGCGAGGGGTTCATCCGAGCACATCGCCACCACGCGCAGGCGCTGGAAGGCGGCGGGGGTGGGGGTGGCGGAAGGAGTTGCGAGTTACGAGGAGTGCGCCGCGTTTCCCCTCGTAACTCGCTACTCCAAAGCCAGGGCGTGGACTTCCTATGCCTGGCAGTTGGTCGCCGTCAGACTGGTGCTCATGTGCTGACGGACTTCGACGTTATCCACCAGTAGAGCCGGCGCATAGTCGGCCAAGTTGAGGACGATCTGAAAGACGACGCCCGTTCCCGTCCAGCCGGTTACCACGGGGCCAATCAGGTGGTAGGCCGTCAGCGGTGTGTTCGCGGGTATGGTGTACAGACAGGTCACAACGCCTGGGGAGCTCAAGTTCGCCGAACTCAGGGTAATGCGCACGGACTTCGATACATTGCCGCTGTTACCGATCAGGAGCCTCGCTTCCAGCGCCTGCCCTACGCTGGCGTTGAAGCTCATGATCTGCGCAATCCCGCCGTCGCCGTTTCCCACCCGGTAGGCATTCAGCACGCCGTTGGTCACCGTTTTACTGATGTTCGAGGCGAACACCCAATTGTTCAAGCCATTGCTGAAGTCCCCGTTCACGATGCGATTGGGCGGGGGTGTCGGCGTGAAGGTGGGTGTCAGCGTTGGTGTTGGTGTATCGGTTGAGGTGGGCGATAGGGTTTCCGTTGGTGTAGGTGTCAAAGTCGGTGTCGGCGTAGGAATGGGTGTTTCCGTAGCCGTTGGTTCGGGCGTGAAGGTGGGCGATGGAGTCTCCGTGGGCGTCGGGGCAGGCGTCGTAGTTGGTTCTGGCGTTGCTGTCGGGACATTTTCGCTGATCTCAACCAGTTCGCCATTCAGGTACAGGCCGTTCTGACCATCATCGTGCAGAATTGTGCCATCAGAGCGCCATGCAATTATGCTCGGGGTATTTTGCGTCTCATACAAGGCAACCTGTTCACCGGTTGCCACATTCCATACTGCAACGCCTTCTTCGACACCTGCTGCAATGCTCAACCCATCGGAACTCCAGGCTACTGGGTAGGGGCGAGAAAAATCGGACGAAGGCGTTTCAAACGAGGCAATCAGTTCACCCGTATGAGAAGAGAAGACATCGAACCCCTGCGAACGCGTTGCAGCAATGTGTTCTCCGTCTGGACTCCAGTCAACCATTCCGCCACCGCCGTCGATCAGCAATGATGGCTCAACTGACATGCCTGAATCGGCCGTCCTAACCTCCCAAATCTGGATTCCCGGTTCTTGCGCGAAAGCGGACTGGCGCGGCGAAAGGACAGCAGCCAAACGATCCCCTGACGGACTCCACGCTAAATTGCCAACAACTCCTTCGCGCTCTGATATTGCAACAACACCTGTGTTGTTTTCACGATCATCAATATCGAGTCTTGCACCGGATGCGTAGGCGACTATCGTGCCAGTTGGATTAAGCGCTACTGAGATAACTTCTCCTTGTGATATACCACGGTCATCCAATGAGGCAGCTGTTAGTATTTCGGTGATGCCAACATGCCATCCTAATCTCCCGAAATACTCGTGGGCCAAGATGCTTCCGTCATCGTTCACAGCGAAATTGCGTGTGTACGGCACTTCAACTTGGCCCAAGAGGGTGAGTGTCTCAACGTCAATACTGCTCACGGTCATAGTAGGCGCATCGTCGGACGGCTGACCAACAACTAGATATCGCCCTGACGGACTTACCTCGCCCAACAGATCTCCACTGAGTTCGACCTGTGCTGATACAAGCCCAGAACCGAATGCGAACACAAGAGAGATGAACAGTATGAACTTCCCGCTCATTCCAGAGTTCTTCATGCTCAGTACTCCAGCATTGCGTTCAGCAGAATTGTGAGTTGTCCTTCGTTAGTGAAGAGCCCCTCATGCAGTTCAATATCGCATTCTTCTACTTCGTTACTACACTCTTCGATATTCTGAGTTCCGCCCTGGTCGGTGCGGTGCCATATTGAGGTGACCGAATTGTTCTGGACACGATCTGCGAGGATAAAGAGAGGTGTATTATCCTCAAGTGGGATGCCAAGATCCCTATCTTGAGTGATAGCAGTCCGTACCGAAGCCTGCACAGTAGGGGGATCATCCGTATCATAGCCCCACCACTCGAAGCGCATTTGTCTCTGACGCTCACCTTGTTGGTCAGAAAGAGGATACATGGGCTTGCTCAAGCGTTCGATGAGGTTAGCGGTGTTACCGACGAAGAAAGCGAGCGGATTCAGCCGAATTCCAGCATTTACGTCGAGATCGTGCACGGCGAAAAAGACTTCTAGGTGAAGATGCGGGAACACACAGGATTGCGAACTACAGCCCCATTCAGTCACACGATTACCGAAGAGGGAGTCCCCGGCCACCACGTAAGCGTCAGGATCATTGATGCCGACCGGTGCAACGACAGGCTCCCTCAGGTGATTATAGATCGCGTAGACATTTGACAGACTGCCATCAGGTGCCGCGCAGCGCACGACAAGTCCACCGCCTGTCCCATCACCCGCCGAACTCTCTAGGCTCCATATGACCCCATCGCATACGGCATGGATAGAGAAGCAATCATTGTTATCGTTGTAGCAGTTCTGACCTGAACCAGCTTCAGCTGCGTAGAAATCGAGTCCGGAATGGATCTGGTT
>JAEURB010000382.1 GCA_016788435.1 Anaerolineae bacterium
GTGGGCAGCGGATTGAACTGCCGGGCGGCTTGTCGGCGCTGGTGGATCGGGAAGACGTCATCGTAATGAACCTGAGTTTCGAATAACGTCCTGTGGCCAGCAACCCTCTCGCAACACCTGACTATCACCCGTTACGCCCGCGTGTCGCTGCCGCGTTGCGACATTCCAGTCCACCCGGTGTTCACCTGCCATCCGCTCGTCTGATCTATGCTGGATCGGTACTGGTCTGCGGTGAGATGCGCCTGTTGTCCGCTATTCTGTCCTGTTGTCCGTTAAGTTCTTCCCTCAGGGGTTGTCCCTTATTTTGATTCTGTCCTGTTGTCCGCTCTTTCACAGACTTGCTAACAGCGCCACATTCTCCCCTCTCCAGAATGGAAAGGGGCCGGGGGTGAGGTTTCTTTCGAGCGCATCCCTCCTGCTTGAGGGATGAGAATTGCTATCCGAAACTCAGGTTAATCAGATTGGATTCATGGAATTGAGAGAATCTATGTTCTTCGGGCATAAGACGGGAGAACTGTCGTTGTTTTCCTTAACGGTTGGTTCTACAATTAATGAAACATGAATTCCTGTTACTCGTTGAGGATTTCGATGGCCGATCATCATGGTAGATAACGCGCCAGACGTCGCCTCGGTACTGGTCGTTGACGACGAAGCGGCCATTCGCTATTCGGTCAGCAAGACGCTGCAGCGCGTGGGCTACACAGTGCGTGAGGCGGCTAACGGCGACGAAGCGCTCGAGATCGCGCGCGCGCAGCATTTCGACGTCGTGCTGACCGATATCCGCATGCCGCCCGGCCTCGATGGCGTGGATCTTGTGCGCGTTCTGAAAGAAGTAGACCCCGACATGGTGGTCATCCTGATGACGGCCTATCCCAGCCTCAACACGGCGGTCGAGGCCTTGCGGCTGGGCGCACACGACTACCTGATCAAGCCGAGTTCGAGCCAGGATATCCGTGCCAGTGTGGCGCGCGGCGTGGAACGGGCGCGTAACCTCAAGCGCCGCCGTCGCTTGCTCGACGCGATTCGTAGCAGCGTGCAGGAGCTTGCCACCTCTGACGAGGAGATGCTTGACGCGCTCGATGACGACGCGCTGGGCGGCCATGAGCCTGAGATCTACACATCGGCCGAGCCTTCGGGCATGACCAGTAACATCATGCATCTGGGGCCGCTGACGATTTACCCCGGCCGCTATCAGATTTCGGTGGACGACCGGCCGATTGATCTGACGCCGACCGAGTTCGATTTGCTGCTCTATCTGGCGGCCCATCGTGGGCGTGTGGTATCGTGCCACGAACTGGTACGCGAAGTTCGCGGCTATGCGGTCGAAGAGAACGAGGCGCGCGAGGTCATTCGCCCGCACGTCAGCAATCTGCGCCGCAAGCTGAAGTCCGCCGGGCAGGATGCCGACCTGATCGTCAATGTGCGCGGCATCGGTTACCGGCTCAGTGAGGTCGCGGACGCCTGAGCAGAAACGAATAAGTGCTATGCTGAATTCAGTGATTCGCAGCGCGGCGCTGATGGTGGGCGCCGCGCTCGTTTTGTCCGCGCCGGTTGCGGCGCAGGATTCTCCTTTTGAAGCGCGCCTCGCCGGAATGACCGTCGCCCAGAAGGCCGCGCAGATGATGATGGTCACGCTGCACGGCGCGTATCCCCTCGATGCCGATGCGGCTTTTCTCCGCGAGTTTCAACCCGGTGCGCTGGCGATTTTCAACGATAACGTTCAGTCGCCAGACCAACTGACGCGCCTCACCAACTCCTTCCAGCAAACGATGACCGATGCCGGCGCGCCCGCGCTGCTGATCGCTGTTGACCAGGAGGGCGGGGTGGTGACGCGCCTCAACCCGGAGCAGGGCTTCTGGCGTTTGCCGGCCGCCATCGTACTGACGGCCGCCGGGCCGGAAGTATCCGCCGAAGCCGGCCGTCAGACGGCCGAACAATTGCTCGCGGTGGGCATTCAGATGAACCTCGCGCCGGTGGCCGACCTTGAAACCAACCGCGATAACCCGATCATCTACCGGCGCGGCTTCAGCAACGACCCCACTGTAGGTGCGGAAGCCGTGGCGGGTTTCGTGCGCGGCGCGGCCGAGGTGGGTGGGCTGACCACCGCCAAGCATTTCCCCGGCCACGGCGAGACTTCAACCGACTCGCACGCCGAGCTGCCACGGCTGGATTTGACCCGCGAACGCCTCGATGCCGTTGAACTCGTGCCCTTCCGCGCGGCTATGGCGGCTGGTGTGGAAGCGGTGATGGTGGCGCACATCTGGTATCCCGCCTTCGACGCCGAGCGGACGCCTGCCTCGCTGTCGCATAACATCGTCACCGGCCTGCTGCGCGAAGAACTGGGCTACGACGGCCTGATCATGACCGACGCGATGGACATGAACGCGGTGGATCTGTTCCTTCCGTTCAGCGAGGCGGCGGTACGCGCCATCGAGGCGGGCGTGGACCTGCTGGCGCTCGGCCCAAGCATCGGCCGTGATGCCGCCCAGCAGGCGCTGGACGCAATCGTGGCGGCCGTCGAACAGGGGCGCATCAGCGAGGAGCGGCTCGATGAATCCTTGCGCCGCATCTTCGCCGCCAAAGAGCGCGCCGGGCTGTTCGACTGGCAGCCGCTCGACCCCGCAACGGCCGCGGCGCGAGTGAATGCGCCGGGTGGCGAGGCGTTCATCGAGTATCTGTTCACGCAGTCGGCGACCGTCGCCCTTGATCGCAACGATCTCGTTCCCGTGCCGGCCGGGGCGAAAGTCGCGCTCATATTCCTCGCCACGCGCTACCAGATTCAGGCCGAATGCAGCCGCTATGCCGACCCGAACCTCACACGCTGGGTGGGCGTGGGTGATAACCCCGGCCCGGACGAGATCGGCTGGGCGGTCGAGGCGGCCAATGCGTCAGACGTGGTGATCGTCTGGACGCAGGACGCCATCCGCAATCCGGATCAGCAGGCATTGGTCAATGCGCTCCCGCAGGAGAAGACGATTGCCGTCTCGCTGTGGTCGCCTTATGACTGGCAGACTTACCCGAACGTGGCGGGTTATGCGCTGGCCTACAGCCCGCTGCGCCCATCCGTACCGCCGGTTTGCGCGGCGTTATTTGGCGCGGCCGAAGCGCCCGGCCAGCTTGCGGTAACGCTCGGGCCTGAACTGGTGGCCGGCAGCCGCGACGAACGCTAGCCCGGTTGCGACCTGGCCCGATTCGCGCTACCTTTTATCCCCTCAATCGAAGCTGAAAGCGGGGCCGTCACAGCCTATGGGGACGCTCAACCCGGATCTGATCAGCCGCGATATGGACGCCGTCTTCAACGACGCCGTCGCGCTGAAAGACCAGTTCAAAAAGACCACGCTCATGCCCGAAATTATCCTGCTCGCCCTCCTGCGGCGGCCGGATACGGCGGGTGCGCGCATTCTGGAGACGTTTCGCCTTCAGCGCGGGGTAGATCTCAAGAAGCTCGACCGCCAGGTAGAACTGGCCGTCGAAAGCCGCCGCGACACCGACGGCAATCTGATGTTCGTGACCCGCAGCAACCGCCAGGTGTCGCTTTCGCGCAGTGCCATCATTCTGGTGGACGACGCGCTCACATTGGCCAATTCCCGTGACGAGGTGCGCGTGGATACCGACCACGTACTGTCGGTGCTGGCCGAAAGCACGCAGAGCAGTAGCGGTATCCTGCGCCAGCATGGCATCACGCCCAAGGCCATCGCCGACATCCTGCTCGATAACTCGGTGCTGATGCGGAAAGACACCACGACGCAGGATATTGTCGCGGCCTCGAAAACCGGCAACCTGAAGGCCGTCTTCTTCCGCGAAAACCTGCTGCGTGACATGGTGAACATCCTGTCGCAGTCGGTTGGCCGCCACATCCTGCTGATCGGCCCCGATGGGATCGGCAAGCGTACACTTGGCTACAGCCTTGCCCTGATGATGGCCGAAGGGCGCGGGCCGAAAGGGCTGACCAGCCTCGTCCAAATTGACGAAACGGCGCTCCTCGACAGCGATCAGAAGGCGGTGCGCGCCGGCTTGAACCAGGCGCGGGGCGGCATCCTGTTCGTGCCGCACATTCACCGCTTCTTCGGCGGGGCGCTCAAGGCCGAGTTTGGCAAGGCCGCACCCATGCTGCAAAAGGCTTTCCTCACCGAAGACCCGGTCATCATCGGCACGACGACCGAGCTTGAGTACACCCAGCGGCTGGCGTCGGTTTCGGCGATTGCTGAACATGCCCAGGTGCTGCGCGTGCCCGAGCCGACCGTCAACGAGACTATCGAGATCCTCAAGGTGGTTCGGCCGCATCTCGAAGCCGACTACGGACTGAAGTTTCAGGATGACGCCCTGGCCCTCAGCGCCCGGCTGGCCAAACGCTATATGGGCGCGACCCCGCTCCCGCGCAGCGCCGAGCAGTTGGTCCACCGCGCCGCCGCCATGGTCAGTATGACCTTGCCCGCCGCGCCCAAAGCCGATGCGCCAGCCGAAACGCTCGACGTGGAAGATATCACGCTGGCCGCCAGCCAGATGACTGGCGTGCCGGTCAACAAGCTCGGCGAAGATGAGCGCGCCCGTTACGCCAGCATGGTCGAACACATCCGCGAGCGCCTGATCGGCCAGGATACCGCCGTGCTGGCCGTCAGTCGCGCTATCAAGACCGCGCGCGTTGGCCTCAAAGACCCCAAGCGGCCGATTGGCGCGTTCCTGTTCCTCGGCCCAACCGGCGTCGGCAAAACCGAACTGGCCAAGGCGCTGGCCGAGTTCATGTTCGGCACCGAAGAATCCATGCTCCCGCTCGATATGAGCGAGTTCAAAGACGAGGCCAGCCTCAATCGCCTGCTCGGTTCGCCCAGCGGCTATGTGGACAGCGAAGCCGGCGGCCAACTGACTGAGCGCGTCAAGCAGCATCCGTATTCCATCGTCCTCTTCGACGAGGTCGAGAAGGCCCACCCGCGCGTCCTCGATATCCTCCTCCAGGTCATCGAAGAAGGACGCCTGACCGACGGGCGCGGCAATCCGGTCAGCTTCAGCGAAACCGTCGTCATTCTCACGAGTAACCTTGGCGCGGCGCAGTTGGCCGTGCCCGTGCTTGACGATCAAACGCGCGAGATGGCGATGGAAGAGGTGCGCGAGTTCTTCCGCCCCGAGTTCCTCAACCGCCTTGATGAAGTCATCATGTTCAACGCGCTGTCAGACGAAAACCTCTATGACATTCTCAAGCTGATGCTGAAAAAGGAAAGCGCGCTGGGGGCCGAGCGCGGCCTGACGCTTGAGTTTACCGAGGAAGCCGTGCGCTGGATGCTGGCCCAGAACGACGAGCCGGAATACGGTGCGCGCCCGCTGCGCCGCATCATCCGCCGTGCCGTGCGCGAACCCCTCGCCGACTTCCTGCTGCGCGTCAATCCGCCGCCCGGTACCCCCGTTCGTGTGACGGCCACCGAAGGTGCGACGGAACTGACGTTTGAGGCCATGGTCAACGGCAAGGAAATCAGAGTCGGGGCGGGCGGGTAGAAGTTGATAGTGCTGAGTCAAAAGCATGGTCATGGTACGCCCGTTCTTTCTCTCAGCACTCAGTACTCAACACTTTTGCTTCAGTGCGATGCATTTCAAGGAGTTGGATGATGACAGCCGTAAATGCGACGATCTTCCGCAAGTACGACATTCGCGGCACGGCAGTCGAGCCGAACCCGCAGCTCACGCCGGCGCTCGCCCGGCTGGTTGGGCAGGCGCTTGGCACCTATCTACCGCGCCAGTTCGGCACCGAGCGCGTGTTCGTCGGCATGGATAACCGGCTCACCTCGCCGCCCTTGCAATCCGCCCTGATTGACGGCCTGCTCTCGACCGGCATGAACGTCACCGAGATCGGCCCGGTCATCACGCCAACCGTCTACTTCGCCAGCGCCAGCTACAAGGGCAAGGCGGCCGGCGTGCAAATCACGGGAAGCCACCTCACAACCCAATACAACGGCATCAAGATGGCCTACGGACCGCTGGCGCTGGCCGATACCCAGATTCAGGACCTGCTCGGCCTCATCCAGAACGACGATTTCGCGGTGGGCGCAGGCCAGCTTGAACGTGACCACGACATGATGGCCCGCCACTTCAAGACCATCGCCGGCATGGTCAAGCTCGACCGCAAGATGAAGGTCGTGGTAGATGCGGGCAATGGCGTCATCGGCCCGTCCATCAAGGGGCTGCTCGAATCAGTCGGCTGCGAGGTCATCGGCCTCTACCTCGAAAGCGATGGCACCTACCCGAACCACCTGCCGAACCCGGAAGACCCGACCACGACCCACGACCTCGAAGCGCTGGTCATCAGTTCGGGCGCGGATCTCGGCCTGGCGTTCGACGGCGATTCAGACCGCTGCGGCTTCATTGACGAGAAGGGCCACCACATCGCCGCCGACCGTCTGCTGGCGGTTCTGGCGATTGACACGCTCAAGAAGTATCCAGGTGCGACCATCATCTACGACGTCAAAACCACCCAGGTTCTGCCGGACATCATCCGCGCGCACGGTGGTGTGCCCCTCATGTGGAAAACCGGCCACAGCCTGATGAAGGCCAAGATGCACGAGGTCAACGCTCCCATTGGCGGCGAAGTTAGCGGCCACCTGTTCGTGAAGGGTGACTACTACGGCTTCGATGACGCCCCGCTGGTGGCCCTCAAGTCGCTGCAAATCTTCTCGCAATCGAACAAGACGGTGAGCGAGATTTTCGGCGAGCTGCCCACTATGCTGGCCACGCCCGAAATCATCCTCTCCGCCCCCGATGACCTCAAGTTCAAAATCATTGACGACATCACCGCTGGCTTGCAGAAGGACTACGACGTCTTCACGCTCGACGGCGCGCGCGCTACCTTCGAGCACGGCTGGGGGCTGGTGCGCGCCAGCAATACGCAGCCCGCCATCACCCTGCGCTTCGAGGCAGGCACCCCGGCCGACCTGGTGACCTACATGGGCCGCTTCAAGGCGCTCCTCGACCATTTCCCGCAGGTAGATCAAGGGCCGCTGCTGGCTCAAATCGAGGCCTTCAGCAAGGGCGAGGCCGGGCATTAGCGAGCAACAATTCATCGCGGAGACGCGGAAAGCAGCATGAGGGCGCGGAGCGGATTGATTGTAAATCACTCTGCGTTCTCTCTTTTTCCTCTGCGTCTCCGCGCTGAGTCTTTGTTTATTCGCTTGAAAGGTGCGAGATGACTGATTTTCACGAGATTTACCGCGAATACACCCGCGAGTACGAAGCGATGGTCTCCGTCGAGGACTTGGCGGGGAACGTTCCCGCCCTCATCCACAGCGTCTGCCCGCCGCAGGGCAAGACGGTGCTGGACATCGGCGCGGGTACTGGCCGCCTAACCATGCTGCTCGCGCCCGAGGCGGCGCAGGTAATCGCCGTTGACCGCGCGCCAGCTATGCTGGAGATCACGGCCGAACGGGCGGCGAAGGCGGGCTGCGCCAATGTCGAAACTCGTGAGGCCGATCATCGCGCGCTGCCGCTGCCGGATGCCTCGGTTGACCTGGCCGTCGCGGGCTGGACGTTCGGCCACTCGACCGCATGGGACGCCGACTGGAAGTCAGAGGTTGGCAAGTCGCTCGACGAGGCATTCCGCGTGCTGAAGCCGGGCGCGCAACTCATCATCTTCGAAACGCTCGGCACGGGCAGCGAAAACCCCGCTCCGCCCAACGACGCGCTGGCCGCCCTCTACGGCTGGTTTGAGCAGGACCAAGGTTTCACCAATCACGGCTCGCTGCGCACCGACTACACGTTCGCGTCGCCGGAACAGGGTGCGGAACTCACGCGCTTCTTCTTTGGCAACGACATGGCAGACCGCATTCTGGCCGAGCGCCTCACGGTGCTCCCCGAATGTACCGGCTACTGGTGGAAGACGAAGGCGTAGAGCGGGCAGGGAAGTAACCGATGATCAATACAGCCTCGTTCGATGCGGTAGATAGCGCGGCCTTCGGACCGAAGTTTCGCCGTCCGCTGCCCGATAGCTACTCGTTCGCCGGGTTGCCCGCCTTCCTGCGCCATGCCTTGACCGGAACCGGGCCGGCGGGCCTGCCGGATGATGTGCTGGGCGCGCTGCCCCGCCAATATGATCGTGTCGCGCTGATCCTGCTCGATGCCTTCGGCTGGACGCTGGCCGAACGTTTTCTGGCGCGCAGCTCGCTGCTGCGGTTGGCCGCCGAAGAGGGTGCTGTCTCGAAACTGTCGTCGCAGTTTCCGTCCACGACGACCGCCCACGTGACGACGCTTACCTTCGCCCAGCCGGTTGGCCAGCACGGTCTGTACGAATGGTTCCTCTACGAACCGGCGCTCGACAGCATGGTCATTCCGCTGTGGTTTTGCTACGCCGATGACCAGCAGCCGAACAACCTGCCGCTCGACCCGCGCCAGATGGCCCCCGGGCCGACTTTCTTTCAGCTGTTGGCCGCCGAGGGCATACGTTCGGCGGCGGCCCAGCGGCGCGACATCTTCACCTCGGGCGCGGCGCAGTTCACGCTGGCGAACATCGCTTACCCGCTGCCCTTCGACTCGCTGGCCGGCGGGCTGGATACGCTGGCGGGCGTGTTGGAAACGAATGCTGGCCCGCTGTTCGCTTACCTGTATCACACCGAGATTGACAAACTGAGCCACGATCACGGTCCGGACTCGCCGGAAGTGGCCGCCGAAGTCGAGTCCACGCTGCATCAGATTGAGACGCGCCTGGTGCGGCGGCTGGCCCGTCAGACGAGCGGACGCACGCTCCTGCTCATCACCGCCGACCACGGCCAGATGACCGTTCGGCCCGAAGAGACCATCTACGTCAACGAGATCATCCCGGCGCTGGAAGATATGGTTCGGCGCGGCGCGAACGGGCAACGGCTGGCCCCGGCCGGATCATCGCGTGACCTGTTCCTGCACATCCAGCCGGGACGCATAGATGAGGCGGCGGAATTGCTGCGGGCGCACCCGGCGCTTGCCGGCCGCGCCGAGGTCTGGACGACCCGCCAACTGGCCGGGGCCGGCATATTCGGCGCGACGAGCGAGGGATTCTGGCGGCGCGTGGGCGATGTCGTCGTGCTGCCCTACGACGGCCAGTTGGTGTGGTGGCGTGACCCCGCCAACCCGAAGCATACGCAGGAGTTTCACGGTCATCACGGCGGCCTGTCGGCTCAGGAAATGACCATCCCGCTGATTGCCCTGGCGCTCTAACACATAGCGCCAGCCCGATGAAGTCCGGGTGAACAATACAGGTCACGCTTGTGGACTACGTTTCCTGTTCCATTTCGGCCGCGCCGAGGGCAGAAACACACGAGTCGCTCCCACAGCCAAACCGGAGAAGAGCGTGCGCCGCATTTTTTCTCCCCCTCTCGCTTTTCGGAGAGGGGGTCTAGGGGGTGAGGTTGCGTTCCCCCGCAGCTAGTACGCAGCGGGGAGGGTTTCCGGCGTGACCTACCGAACCGTCAGGTCGTGGCCGCTGGTGGCCAGCACGTAATTCAGCACCGCCTGGTAGGCCGCATTGTCCATGCTCTGCATCACGCGGTACTTCTCGCCCTGAATCTCGAACTCGAAGGCCGATTCGAGGCCTTTCGCCACATGGCGGAAGTACGACGCGGCGTCGAGGTTATACAGTTCGGTCGTCGTATCGCCCGTGTGATAGCGAATCCAGTTGATCTTGCCGTCACTCATGAAGAGTCCTCATCCGGCCGCGTGGCTGCGGCATGATTTTGTCAGTGTGCCCATTGTAGCAGCAAAGCCGTTGGCGTCAGGGCAGCGTTTGCCCGGTCGCGCGCTGGCAGTAGGCCAGCACCGTCTGGTAGGCCTTGGCGTCCAACTGCTGCTGGATGACGAACGCCTTGCCGTCCACGAAAACGGTAACGCTGCCCTGATTTTGAATCGCGTAGCCAGTTACGCGCTCCATATCAATCAATACCGCCTGGTAGAGAACGAAGTTCGCGCCAATTTCGACGTTCGGGCGGGTGACTTTCAGCCAGGCGGGCATAAGCGAAGCTCCTGTTGGTGGCGCGCATTCGAATGAAACGGCTTCCGGTACAGCCGAGAAAAGACATCATCTCAGTCTTTCGGGCGCGGGGCGCTGGCGAAGGCATGGATGAGTTCTGCATCGTCTTCGCTGAGTTCGCCGTGCGAGATGGTCATGCAGGCGGCAATCATGGCGGCTTCATCGCCCGGGTGCTGGTTCGCCAGCCCGCCGATCAAGCGAAAGCGGCCGATCAGACTGTCAAATGCGGCGTGATCCATCACTTCGGGTACATGACCTTCCACGATGATTTCCGCCTGTGGCTGATTGATCTGATCAAGCTTGTCGAGCAGCGGGAACAGTTTGGCCGTTGTGTAGTGGCGCGTCGGTGCGTAAATATCATCGTACAGGCAATCGCCGAGGAACAGCACGCCGTCCGGGTCGATGGAGATAACGACCGAATCCGCGCTGTGATCGCCCCCCACCTGCTGCAGCCGGCATGTCACGCCGCCCAGTTCGATTGTGAGCAAACGCTCGAAGATCATCTCCGGCAGCTGGATGCGAACGTGGCGCGGGGCGGGTAGTTCCAGCTTCAGGTTGTCGGCGCAGAAGGCGATTTCTTCGCCGCTTTCCACGCGGGCATCGAGCGCCGCATCGTTCCAGTCATCATTCGCCAGGCGTTGCAGTTCACCGGCCGTCAATGCGCTGCAAATCACCGGCGCGCCGATCTCCGCCGCGCCGAAGACGTGATCCCAGTGCCAATGGGTGAGCGCGACCGTTCGCGGGCGCGCGATGCCCATCTCGCCCAGCCCTTCCAGAAACAGGCGCGCGTGCGCGTCCGAAGCGCCAGCGTCGAGCATAAGGGTACCGCGCTCGCCAGTTACGGCGCACAGCGACGGCCGATCCGGCGGGCCGGGCGGCATCCACACGACATGCGGCGACAGGCGGATGAGGCTCATTTCCGGCGCATTCCGCGTTCGCTCAGCAGGCCGATCACGACGACGATGATCACGCCGCCGCAGCACACCAGCGTGACCGCCCGCCCGATCTCTGACGCGAAGAAGGCCGCCAGCAGGGCCAGAATCAGCCCGGCCAGAATCAGCCCGGCGACGACCTGCGCCCCGCGTGACAAGCCGCGAAACTTCTCAACCCCGCGATTCATCCGGCCCATTCTCCAATCGGGCAATCATACGGTGCACTGCTGCCTGAAGTGGCGGTAAGTCCGTCATGATTGTGCTCCAGATTTCCTCTATCGTGACCCTATTGTATTCATGGATGAGGAAGTTTCGGAAGTCAGCAACTGCTCTCCACGAGATCTCTGGCTCGAGGATCATCACGGCTTCATCAAGTCGGCCTCGGGCAATTTCGAAGTACCGCATCCTGCACGAATCGATCCCTCACGAATGCATCATGACCACCTGCTGTGTACGCGGTAATTCTGCGCATTCTGTCCAGCATGTCGCGCAAATACTCAAGCTGGCGGTTCACGAAGTCATGCTCTGCACGTCACGTTCCACTTCTTCGCGCAATCTGGGTGATAATGCCGTTGACGACACGACATCCACCTTGATCCCCAGAAGGTCAGACAGCTTCTGCTCAAGCTGGATGTGATTGATTAACGTCGCGTTGGCCTCAAAATCAACCAGAAAGTCCACGTCGCTGTCTGGCCCCTCTTCGCGCCGGGCCACTGAGCCAAATACACGAACATCAGTCGCCTTGCACGACCTGGCAATGGCGAGTATTTCAGCACGCATCTCACGGATTTGGTCGAGCAGATGAGGCCGTTCGATAGTCTTTGGTGGCATTGAAGCGACTCCATCACCTGTACCGAGCATAGTCCAGCCCGTGGCGCGCGTCAAAACCTCCGCTCGTAATTGTTTCTTGCGTTTCCGGAGATTCGGGCGCAATATAGTTGAACCTGAGGGTACATAGCGGCCACATCAGGGAATGCTCCGCATCATGTCTTCAGGCTGTTCTATCCGCAAACTTCCCCACATACAACACGTGACCGACCCGCAACTTACAGACCAGGCTCACTGCCCGGCTTTGGCGTGTTCCAGTATGCCGCGCCGCCGGAAATTTGCCGTCTCGTCTGAGATCATGCGAATCGGCGTGGGTTGGGGGACTGCCGGAGGAGATTCACGTTCATGACTCATGTCAAAGAGTGGGTGCTGGGCAGGCGGCTGGATACGAAAGAAGCGCCGCATCAAACAGTCAGCAAGCCGGTTGGTCTGGCGGTCTTCGCGTCCGACGCCATCTCCTCGACCGCCTATGCCACCGAAGAAATCCTGCTCATCCTGTCACTCGCCGTCACTGGCGGTGCGACGATGTGGATTACGAGCGGCAGTATCCTCGGTCTGTCCATCCCGATTGCCTTTGCCATCGCTGTATTGCTGGTCATCGTCACCGTCTCATACCGGCAAACCATTTACGCCTACCCGAACGGCGGTGGTGCTTACATCGTTGCGCGCGATAATTTCGGCGAGTTGATGGCGCAGATCGCCGGCGCCGCGCTGCTCACCGACTACATTCTGACGGTCGCGGTCAGCACCTCGTCTGGCGTGGCGCAGATCACATCGGCCATTCCTGCGCTGCAGCCGCACCGCGTGACGATAGCTGTTGCGGTTATCACCTTCATCATGATCGTCAATTTGCGCGGCGTGAAGGAGAGTGGCCGCCTGTTCGCCATTCCCACCTACTTCTTCGTGCTCATGATGGGCTTCACGTTGGCCGTCGGGTTCATTCAGTACCTGAGCGGAACCCTGCCAACGGTGGTGGATGTCGAGGCGGTGGAACACACAGTCCTTGAGCCGCTGGGCCTGTTTCTGGTGCTGAAGGCTTTTTCCAGCGGCTGTACCGCGCTAACCGGTATCGAGGCTATCTCGAACGGTATCCCCGCCTTCAAGCAGCCACGCAGCCGCAATGCCGCCGTTACGCTCGCGTGGATGAGCGGTATTCTGGTCACGCTCTTCCTCAGTATCACCCTGATCGCCAACAAGATTCAGGCTCTGCCGAGCGAGCATGAGACGATCATTTCGCAGATCGGCCGCACGATCTTTGGCGACAGCAGTATCCTGTACTTCCTGCTCATGGCGGGTACGGCGCTCATCCTGTTGATGGCCGCTAACACCAGCTTTGCCGACTTTCCGCGCCTGGCTGCACTGGCTGCGAGCGACCGCTTTCTACCGCGCCAGTTCGCATTCCGGGGCGGCCGGCTGGTCTTTTCGACCGGCATCATCGCGCTGGCGCTGTTTGCTATCGTCCTCGTGGTGCTGACAGGTGCGCGCACGACGGCTCTCATCCCCCTCTATGCCATCGGTGTGTTCCTTAGTTTCACCATCTCGCAGTCTGGCATGGTGGTGCATCTGTGGCGGCTCAGGCATCTGAAGCCGGGCGAGTTCATGAAGGGGCTTGAGGCCGACCTGCATTACGACCGCCACTGGAAAATCAAACTGGGTATCAGCGCGATAGGTGCCGTCTGCACCTTCATCGTCATGATGGTGTTTGCCATCACCAAATTCGCCGGTGGTGCGTGGTTTGTGCTGGTGCTGATCCCGCTGCTGGTGCTCGTCTTCTTCCGCATTCACAGGCACTACAAAGATGTCGCCACGGCCTTGAGTTTGGGCGGCGTGCCGATTGATGTCCATAAGCGCTCGATCAGAACGATCATCCTCGTAGACGACGTGCATGCGGGGACTGTGCGCATGGTCAACTTCGCCAAATCTATGGGGCATCCGTGGCTCGCCGTCCACATCAAC
>JAEURB010000397.1 GCA_016788435.1 Anaerolineae bacterium
AAGTCACCGGGCCTTGCGTATCGGCCGTCGTGAACAGACGGTTCCATAGCTCGCCGAGCTGCGTCAGTCCGTCGCCGGACATGAAGGACTGAAATTCCTGCAGGCGACCTTCCAGGTCGGCGGTCGGGGCCAACCAGCCAGCAAGGAGAGCCAAGGCCAGCAGCAGACCAACTACCATCATGCGGCGGCGGAAGCCTTTTGGGGCGCGCACGCCGTGCGCGTACCAGTCCCATTCCCGCGCATCGAGATGAGAGCGCGCCAGCAGAATCAGCACCAGAAACACGTAGACGACCAGAAACAGCGTAAGGTCGGCTCCGCCCTGATAGAACACCGCATTGATGATGAGAATCAGGCCGGGCGGGAGTACGGCACGCCATACGCCATTGACCCGGAAGACATGCCAGGCAAGGTTGTGGCCGAGAAACCACAGCATCGCGCTGACAAGGAGTGTGAAGACCAGATCGTCCTGATTGATGCCGCCGGTCAGCGCGTCGTAGACCCACTGAAAGACGCGCGAGATGACTTCGTACAACCCCTGGCCGAACCCATTGGGCATAGTGAATGCGGCCAGCACAGCGATGATGGCCGCGCCGTAGATCGCGCTGACGATTAAGGCGAACAGGTCGTTGTAGCCTGAGCGGGCCAGCAGCCAGCCGATGAGCAGGCTGACCGCCGAGACTGGCAGCGCAATCCGCAGGTCGAGGTGCCAGCCCGCCGCGACGAGCGACAGGCAGACGGCCGCCAGAATCCCGAACCCGACGAGCGCAGTAATCAGGTCGCCCAAGCGGTCGAGCAGGCGCGGTGTTTCCTCGTCGCGGCTGGAAGCGGCGGACGAGCGGCTGGATTTGGAACGGGTGGATGTGCTGCCCATGAAACCTCTGACCCGCCGCGCATTGGCGCAAACGAGACCGCCCCATTCTAGGGCGCGCCAACGGGTGACACAACCCGCGCCAACCCGCCGTATTTCCGACTGCCATGCTCGATTCCAGTCGAGTAGAATAAGGATGCGTTCAGGCAGGCTGGATGATCGCGGCGCGGCTCGTTTGCGCTGAGGAAAGTCCGCTCTCCCCCGGGCCACGGTGCTGGCTAACAGCCAGGCGGGGCAACCCGACAGCAGAGTGCCACAGAGAAATGTATTGCCGGGCGCGCGAGCGTTCGGCGAGGGTGAAACGGCGGTGTAAGAGACCACCGGCGCACGCAGTGATGCGGGCGGCCAGGCAAACCTCACCGGGAGCAAGGCGAACAGGCGCATTGGAGCGGCCCACTCCGTAAAAAGCGCCGGGTATGCTGCACGACGCGCGGAGTAATCCGCGTGCCAGAGAGATGATCATCACCCCCGCTTCGGCGGGGGCACAGAAAGCGGCTTACAGGCTCGCCTGAACGCGCTGTTCCGCGCCAGACTATTCCCCTCAACCAGACGAATGCTTATGCGGCGCCGGGCCCTCCACCCGACCGAAGCCTGCGCTCGATCAGGAAGGTGCAGACAGGAACGATGACCAGCAGTCCGATCATGGTAGTCAGGTACACCCAGGTGAACCAGCGAGTCGTATCAAACGTATCCCAGGTGCGTACAGCGGCGATTAGCCCGAAAGTGAGCGCCACCAGCAGGCTCTGAAGCGGAATCCGGCAGGCGCTCCATCGCCCGTCCGCGGCGATCGTCAGCCCAAATACACCGAGCAAGGCCAGCATCGCGCCGGCCACGCGCGCGGTCAGCGGCGTGAGCGCCCACGGCCAGAAGTCAATCATGCCGCCCGGATTGAGCAGCAGCAGCACCGCGACGACCACGTAGAAAGCCCCGAAGCCCGCGATGACCATTCTCACCCCGCGCGGAAGGCGGAAGTCATGCGATTCGGCCGCGCCATCATCCGTGCGCCGGTTGCGCAGCCATGTAATAAAGACGAGGATCGGCGTTGTGAAGTACAGGATGAACCACGCATAGAACGAGATGTGGCCCTGATTGAAGCGGTCCCAGTGAATGAGAGTAGCGATGCAAAGAAACGAGGCGAAGGCCGTCACTGGAAGGAAGCCGACGGCAATCCGGTTCCAGCGTGGCGTGAATATCGCGCGCGTGAAGAAGTAGGCTCCGCCGAGATAGGCTGTAGCCAGCATCATCGAGGTCATCGGCGCGGCAATTTCCCACGCGAACAGCGCCCCCGTTTCCGAGGTGCGAAGGTAGAGGATGTAGAAGGCAACGAGGAGAAATGGGACGATGATAGCGGCGAGGATACGGGTCGCGAGGAAGATACGATTGTCCCGCACCCGATCTTCACTGTCAGTTGAGACCGCCATTGCGCTCATACATCCCCCGCACCTCAGGCCGATTCGCAACGATCCGCCGACCATGACTCTATTATTACGGGTGATTTTATGGAGCGCAATCAACTGACCTTCAAGGAGCGATAAATAAAGACGACCGTCGGATAACCGGCGGTCGTCTTCTGACATAATCCGGGGATTAGCTCAACTGCGGGGCCAGTTCACCGGTAATCTCGCCGCTGGTCTCGAACGCCTGCTCGGCTTCGCGGCGGAATTGCTGCGTATACAGGTTGTAGTAGTGACCCTTCCTCCGCAGCAATTCGGCGTGCGTACCCATCTCCGAGATGCCGCCATTTTCAATGACGAGGATGCGGCTGGCCCGGCGAATGGTGGAGAGACGGTGCGCCACGATGAAGCTGGTACGGCCCTTCATCAGAGTCTCCATACCCTTCTGGATTAGCGCCTCAGTCAGTGTATCCACTGAACTCGTCGCCTCGTCCATCACGAAGATGTCCGGGCTGGCCAGCACGGCGCGCGCCAGGCTGATCAACTGCTTCTGGCCGACGGAGAGCAGGTTACCGCCCTCGCCCACTTCCTCATCATACCCCTTGCTGAAGGTGGTGATGAAGTCGTGCGCTCCGGCCAGCTTTGCCGCCTCTTCCACCTCGGCATCGGTCGCATCCAGCCGGCCGTAGCGAATGTTCTCGCGGATGTTGCCGCCGAACAGATGCGGCGTTTGCAGTACGATGCCGATGCGCGAATGGATGCTGTGCAGCGTCATTTCCGTGTAGTCGCGCCCGTTGATCAGGATGCGGCCGGAAGTTGGCTCGTAGAAGCGGCAGACCAGGTTGACCAGCGTGGACTTGCCCGCGCCGGTCGGCCCGACCAGCGCAATCGTCTCGCCCGCCTCGATCGTCAGGTTGAGGCCCTCGAACACCGCTTCCGCGCCGTCTTCATAGCGGAACGTCACGTCGTCAAATACGATGTCACCGCGCAGCGTGCCGGGGTTGAGCGCGCCCGGCCGATCCTGCACGTCCGGCCGGGCGTCTTCCAGCGAGAAGACGCGCTCGGCGCTGGCGATGGCGTGCTGCATCGAGGCGAACACGCGGGCCATATCCTGCACCGGCCAGAGCATGAAGGTGATGTAGCCGATGAAGGCGGCGATGCCGCCGATGGTCATGGTGCCGTTTTCCACCTGCATCCCGCCGAAGAAGATGACGAGGCTGATGGAGGCCGCCGCGATGATCTGCACTACGGGCAGGAACAGCGCCGACAGCCACGCCGCCCGGAAAGCCGCCCGGTAGTAGTCGTTGGTCAGCTCGCCGAACTCATCGAGGTTGCGCTCTTCGCGGCGCAGCGCCTTGATCACGCGCACGCCTGTGATGCTCTCGTTGTAGGCCCCCGTGATGCGCGAGTTGGCCTTGCGCGCCGTGCGATAGTTGACCAGAATGCGCCGCTCGAACCACACTGCGACGGCTACCAGCACCGGTACCATCAGGAACACAGCCAGCGCCAGTTGCCAGTTGATCATGAACATGAAGAACAGCGACGTGACGATGCTGACCGTGGCCCAGGTCACGTCGAGCATGCCCCACGTCACGAGGTCAGCAATTCGCTCGGTGTCGCTCGTCACGCGGCTCATGATCCAGCCAACCGGCGTGCGGCTGTA